>NZ_KV793483.1:136365-159036 GCF_001808475.1 Klebsiella sp. HMSC09D12
AAGTCAACTGCTCTACCAACTGAGCTAACGACCCCTTGCGGGTTTACTGCTAACTGGAACGATTCAGGATGGTGCGTCGTGCAGGATGACTCGGCTTTGCCTCGCCCTACGGGCCGTTGCTGACGCAACGTTATCCTTCACGCTTACTACCCGCCCTCAGCTGAGGATTGGTGGGTCGTGCAGGATTCGAACCTGCGACCAATTGATTAAAAGTCAACTGCTCTACCAACTGAGCTAACGACCCGCTCGGGTACTGCCTGAATATTCTTCACTCGTCACCAATTCGAAATTGGTGGGTCGTGCAGGATGACTCGCTTTCGCTCGCCCTATGGGCCGTTGCTGACGCAACGTTATCCTTCACGTTTAACATCTGAGTTCAATGTTAAATTGGTGGGTCGTGCAGGATTCGAACCTGCGACCAATTGATTAAAAGTCAACTGCTCTACCAACTGAGCTAACGACCCGAAGTGGTGGGTGATGACGGGATCGAACCGCCGACCCCCTCCTTGTAAGGGAGGTGCTCTCCCAGCTGAGCTAATCACCCGATACTGCGCTGGATACATCTTTTCACGGTGGCTCGTGCAGGATGACTCGGCTTCGCCTCGCCCTACGTGCCGCTGCTGACGCAACGTTATCCTTCACGTTTTACTATCGCGTTCCACCAGAACGATTGGTGGGTCGTGCAGGATTCGAACCTGCGACCAATTGATTAAAAGTCAACTGCTCTACCAACTGAGCTAACGACCCACTATTTTTGTCGCTTTGGGCTTGTTCGATATCCCTTGGCAACGGCGGCATATATTACTGATTTCAGAATTCAGCGCAACAACAATTTAGATAAAGATTGCTTAACTGCTTAGGATTCATGCGACAAGACCAGAAATAATGCGATTTCTGGTCATGCCATAATCATCCGAGCGCGTTAAGGCGTTTTTGCGCTTGTTTGGCTCCGTCGGTGCCAGGAAATTTACTGACCACCTGCTGATAAACCGCTTTGGCTTTTGCGGTATCGCCTTTGTCCTGCATGATTACGCCGACTTTAAACATCGCATCGGGCGCTTTCGGAGATTTAGGGTAGTTTTTCACCACGGAAGCGAAATAGTACGCCGCATCGTCCTTTTTACCCTTATTGTAATTCAGCTGACCGAGCCAGTAGTTGGCGTTCGGCTGATACGTTGAATCGGGGTACTTTTTGACGAAGTTCTGGAAAGCCGCCATCGCGTCGTCCTGGCGGGAAGCATCCTTCACCAGCGCGATAGCCGCGTTGTAATCGGTGTTTGCATCGCCGGTCGACGCCGGAGCGCCTGATGAAGCCGCTGGCGCGCTTGCCGCAGCGCCTTGCTCACTGGCTGACGACGGGCTTTGCGCGCCCGTCGCGCCGCCACCGCTGCTCAGACCGTCGATCTGCAGCAGGATCTGCTTCTGGCGTTCAACAACCTGATTCAGCTGATACTGGCTTTCCTGAATTTGGCCGCGCAGGGAATCAATATCGGACTGATTATCGGAGAGTTGTTGCTGGAGCTGGGTTAAAAGCTGGCTGTGCGCATTGGAAATACGCTCGAGTTGAGTGACACGGTCTTCGACCGAGCCTGAGCCGACACTACTGATTGGCGCCTGAGCAAAAGCGGCCCAGGGGGCCGCTATGCCAACCAGTAACGACAGACTCAATAGATGATGTCTGAAGTTACTGCTCATGCAATTCTCTTAGTAAACCAGTACGGCGCGACGGTTTTTGGCGTAAGCCGCTTCGTCGTGGCCCAGTACTGCAGGTTTTTCTTTACCGTAAGAAACGATGGAGATCTGGTCAGCAGAAACACCTTTGCCCTGCAGATACATCTTAACGGCATTAGCACGACGCTCACCCAGAGCGATGTTGTATTCCGGCGTACCGCGCTCATCCGCATGACCTTCTACGGTCACTTTGTAAGACGGGTTGCTACGCAGGAAGTTAGCGTGCGCGTCCAGCATTGCAGCGAAGTCAGAACGGATATCGTATTTGTCCAGATCGAAGTAAACGATATTGTTCTGCTGCAGCTGTTGCATCTGCAGACGAGCCTGCTCTTCGGAAGACATGTTGCCGCCGTTAGCGTTACCGTCCATACCAGTGCCGGCACCCAGCATGCCTTCACCGCTCTGGTCGTTGCTGGCGTTCTTGTTAGAAGAACACGCCGCGATTGCCATAACCGGCAGAGCGATCAACAGCCCTTTCAGCACTTTGTTCAGTTGCATTTCTTTGATTCCTTTAATAATCAATTATTTATTATCACAGATACGGCGACCAGGCAGGCGATTTTACCTGTCCATCAGTTGCCGGAAGACGCGCTTTGAAACGCCCATCTGTAGAAACCAGATTCAGCACGGATCCCATCCCCTGAGAAGAGCTGTAGATTACCATAGTGCCGTTAGGTGCCAGACTTGGCGTTTCATCTAAAAACGTTGATGACAGAACCTGCACACCACCCGCTTCCAGATCTTGTTTGGCAATGTGCTGCTGACCACCGGCCGAGCTTACCATTACCATAGTTTTACCATCAGCGCTCACGTCAGCATCCTGGTTTTGTGAACCTTCCCAGGTAATACGCTGCGGCGTGCCGCCATTAATATTGACTTTATATACCTGCGGACGTCCCGCCTGGTCGGAAGTAAAGGCCAGATTCTGGCTATCCGGGAACCAGCTTGGTTCGGTGTTATTGCTACGACCATTGGTCACCTGGCGAATCTGACCGGATCCGAGGTCCATCACGTACAGGTTCAGGCTACCGGTTTTCGACAGAGCGAAGGCCAGTTTGCTGCCGTCCGGCGAAAACGCCGGGGCGCCGTTGTGCTGCGGGAACGAAGCAATCTGACGAACGGAGCCGTTAGCCAGAGTCTGCACCACCAGCGCAGAACGACCGCTTTCAAAGGTTACATAGGCCAGTTTCGCACCATCCGGAGACCAGGCCGGAGACATCAGCGGCTGGGTGGAACGGTGAACGAGGAACTGGTTGTAACCATCGTAGTCGGATACGCGCAGTTCGTACGGGAACTGGCCGCCGTTCTTCTGCACCACGTAGGCGATACGGGTACGGAAGGCGCCCTTGATGCCGGTCAGCTTTTCAAATACCGCGTCGCTGGCAGCGTGCGCGGCATAGCGCAGATACTGCTTAGTAACTTTAAATGAGTTCTGTGCAAGCACGGTACCCGGCGCGCCGCCGGTATCCACCAGCTGGTAGGCGACGTTATAGGAGCCGTCAGGGTTTTGCGTCACCTGACCCACCACAACGGCGTCAATACCCAGCGCAGACCATGCCGCAGGCTGTACTTCCTGAGCGCTACCCGGCTGCTGAGGCAGGCGAGAGCGATCGAGCGGGTTAAACTTGCCGCTGTTGCGCAGGTCAGCCGCCACGATACCGCCCACATCTTCAGGTGCAGCACCCTGCCCCGCCCACTGGAACGGCACTACGCCGATTGGGCGTGCCGAGTCAACCCCTTGGGTAATCTCGATGCGTACTTCTGCGTGCAGCACTGCCGCCCACAGCATTAAAAAACCAAATGCTACTCGTAATGCCTGCTTCATCATATCTCCCTTATCCAGGCGGAAAGCCCACGATAATTTAGCAGAATGTTAACAAACCCAAATACACAAAACTACTAAAACCCTGTGACTACAATAGATTGTTTTTCCCCGCTTGCACGGGGAAAAATATCACTGAGGTTTGAAGTCCAACGGCGCATTTTTGAATACTTCATATACCGCCTGACTAGGCGGTTTTGGGAACTTAGCCTGTCGGGCTGCTGCAAGAGCGGCCTGACAAAGCGCAGGATCCCCACCTTCAGACTGTATATTTAGCAACATGCCATCCGGAGCAAGTTTAATACGCAAGGTACAGGTCTTGCCTGAGTAAGACGCTGCGTCGTAAAACTTACTTTCAATGGCAGATTTGATCTGCCCGGCATAATTGCTGATATCAGCTCCTGATGCGCCATTATTTTTAGTATTACCACTCCCGGCAGCAGATGCATTGCTCCCTTTCGCCCCACCGCCAGTTTTAGGCGCATTCTTACCGGAGCTCAGGTCGCCGAGCAGATCGTCCACGCCGTTGGCCTCTTTGGCCGCAGCGGCTTTCTTCGCGGCTGCTGCCTTAGCGGCTGCGGCTTTCGCTGCTTTGTCTGCGGCGGCCTTCTCTGCTGCTGCGGCTTTGGCTGCCGCAGCTTTCTCAGCGGCGGCTTTTTCCGCTGCGGCGGCTTTCTCGGCTGCTGCTTTCTCAGCAGCGGCTTTCTGCGCGGCGGCTTTTTCTGCCGCTTTTTCGGCAGCAGCCTTTTCAGCCGCAGCCTGTTTCGCCGCTTCTTGCTGCGCTTTTTTCTCTGCCTGCTGCTGCGCTTTCTTCTCGGCTTCCTGCTGAGCTTTCTTCGCTGCATCCGCTTCGGCTTTCTTCTGCGCGTCCGCGGCCGCTTTCGCGGCTTCTGCTTCTGCCTGTTTCTTCGCATCCGCCGCCGCTTTCGCCGCAGCGGCTTCGGCTGCTTTCGCCTGAGCATCGGCCTTCGCTTTTGCATCAGCGGCGGCTTTGGCGGCAGCTTCCTGCGCCTCTTTCGCCTGAGCGTCCGCTTTCGCTTTGGCCGCTGCGGCGGCTTTCGCCGCGGCTTCTTCCGCCTGTTTCTGCTGCTCTTTCGCCTCTTTAGCCGCTTCCTGCGCCTGCAGACGCTCCTGTTCCAGCTGTTTTAGCCGTTCCTGCTCGGCGGCCTGCTTTTCGCGCAACTCTTCCGCCTGCTGCTGAGCCTGCTTTTCACGCTGCTCGGCGGCGCGGCGGGCGCTGGCCTGCTGCTGCTGTTGACGGTCATAATTCTTCACAACCGCCCCCGGATCGACCATAACCGCATCTATAGAAGAGCCCCCGCCGCCGCCGGCAGAAGCATCCAGATGCTCGTCAAACGAACTCCAGATCAGCAGCGCTATCAAGACGATGTGCAGCGCGACTGAAACTATGATCGCTCGTTTAAGCTTGTCGTTTTGTTCGGTTGCCTTTGACACTATCGGTTCCCAAAAACTGTTCGCCTGTTCCCGTTCGATGACGTCGGCCGCGGGACACGTTTGTCCCACCGTCGCCATATTGGCGGGGGTGCGTATTGCGAGCGATTAGATCGGCTTAGTCATCAAGCCAACCGATTTAACCCCTGCGCTATGCAACAGGTTAAGCGCTTTAATAATCTCATCGTATGGCACCTCTTTCGCACCGCCGATCAGGAACACCGTTTTCTCATTCGCCTCAAGTCGACGCCTGGCTTCGGCAATAACCTGTTCAGGCGGCAGCTGCGATAGCGTTTCCGGGCCAATTTTCACGTTGTACTGCCCGACTCCGGAAACCTCAACGATCACCGGCGGTTCATCGTTGCTTTTTACCGCCTGCGATTCCGTTGCGTCCGGCAGGTCGACCTCTACGCTCTGCGTAATGATCGGCGCTGTCGCCATAAAGATCAGCAACAGCACCAGCAGGACATCCAGCAGCGGAACGATGTTGATCTCGGACTTCAGTTCGCGACGCCCGCGTCCACGTGCTCTGGCCATGGCTTACCCCTTATTGCTTTCGCTGCTGGTAAACGCCTGACGGTGCAGAATAGCGGTGAACTCTTCCATAAAGTTGTCGTAGTTCAGCTCAAGTTTGTTCACGCGCTGGTTCAGACGGTTATAAGCCATAACCGCCGGGATAGCGGCAAAGAGACCAATTGCGGTCGCAATGAGCGCCTCTGCAATACCCGGTGCCACCATTTGCAGCGTCGCCTGTTTTACCGCGCCCAGCGCGATAAAGGCGTGCATGATCCCCCATACGGTACCAAACAGACCGATATACGGGCTGATAGAACCTACCGTACCGAGGAACGGGATGTGCGTCTCCAGGGATTCCAGCTCGCGATTCATCGAGATACGCATCGCGCGCGATGCCCCTTCAACAATTGCTTCCGGCGCATGGCTGTTGGCGCGATGCAGACGAGCAAACTCTTTAAAACCGCTGTAGAAGATTTGTTCCGAACCGGTCAGATTATCGCGACGGCCCTGGCTTTCCTGATACAGACGAGAAAGCTCAATACCTGACCAGAACTTATCTTCAAACGCTTCGGCTTCACGCGACGCCGAGTTAAGAATGCGCGTTCTCTGGATAATAATGGCCCAGGAGGCGATAGAAAAACAAACTAAAATCAACATGATAAGTTTAACCAGAAGGCTTGCCTTCAGGAACAAATCAAGGATATTCATCTCAGTCACTGCTTAAACTCCGCGACAATAGACTTGGGAAGCGCACGAGGCTTCATTAAGAGTGGATCAACGCACACGATCAGAACTTCAGCTTCATTCAAAACCACGTTCTCGGCGTTGACGATTCGCTGCGTGAAAACCAGGGTCGCCCCTCGCATTGAGGTTATCTCCGTCTGGATTTCGAGCATGTCGTCGAGTCTGGCGGGCGCAAAATACTCCAGCGTCATTTTGCGAACCACAAAGGCAACTCGTTCAGCCAGCAAAACCTGTTGGCTGAAGTGATGATGGCGCAGCATCTCTGTGCGTGCTCTTTCATAGAAAGCGACGTAGCTGGCGTGGTAAACCACACCACCGGCGTCGGTGTCTTCGTAGTAGACCCGAACCGGCCATCGAAACAGCGTTGTATTCACTTTACATCCCGGTAATGCAACAAAAGGTTAGTGCTTTCAAACTTCGCTACTATACGCGCGGGAATCGTGGTTTGGAATGGGGGAAAGTAAACGAGGAGTAAATTTTTATGGGCTTATGCAAGCCCATATGGTTAACAGAGATTTCTTATTCAAAAGAAGAAAAAGAACAGGCCCAAAACGAGCACAATATCAGCGATAAGCGGACAAAAAATTCCCTGCCAGTGGATGGCGCGCGGGCGAAAGCCCACGCCGTGGATAACGCCGGTACACACCGCCCACATCAGCAGGAAGCCGTGCCAGATTTCCAGCTCACTGGTTTTGGCCGCAAAGCGCGACGGGTCCCAGAAGATGCAGCCCGCTAGCGCCAGCGCCATCAATAAGGAAAGCGCCCTTAACGGGCGCTTGTCCATTATCGCGTAAAGAGTCGCGATAATACTCATCAGTGTTCTTCTTTACCTGCTTTGGTGGCTTCCACGTGCTCAAGCGCCAGCGCGGTAATCACCCCAAAGGCACAAGCAAGAAGCGTTCCCAAAATCCATGCGAAATACCACATATATAGCTCCTTACCTTAGTACAGCGAGTGGGTGTTCTTTTCGATGTCTTCGCGAGTGATGCGACCGAACATTTTCCAGTAACACCAGGTGGTGTAGGCCAGAATAATCGGTACGAAGACAATCGCCACGTAAGTCATCAGGTTCAGCGTCAGCTGGCTGGAGGTGGCATCCCACATGGTCAGGCTCGCGTTCATCGCCGTGCTTGAAGGCATAATGAACGGGAACATGGCGATACCGGCAGTCAGAATGATGCACGCCAGCGTCAGCGAGGAGAACAGAAATGCCCAGGCGCCTTTATCTGCTTTGGTCGAAATGACGGTCAGCAGCGGCAGCGCCACGCCCAGAGCAGGAATCGCCCATAGCGCCGGCATATTATTAAAGTTCACCATCCACGCGCCGGCCTCACGAGCCACTTCTTTGGTCAGCGGGTTAGACGGGCCGGTATGATCCATGACGGATTTCACTACGTAACCGTCGATGCCATAGTAGACCCAAACGCCTGCCAGCGCGAAGCAGACCAGCGTCACCAGCGCCGCTACCGTTGAGACGGTGCGGGTACGCAGGTGCAGTTCGCCCACGGTACGCATCTGCAGATAGGTCGCGCCCTGCGTCAGGATCATCGCCACGCTAACAATACCGGCCAGCAGTCCAAACGGATTCAGCAGCTGGAAGAAGTTGCCGGTGTAGTACAGACGCAGATATTCATCAACGTGGAACGGAACGCCCTGCAGCAGGTTACCGAACGCCACGCCAATCACCAGCGGCGGTACGAAGCTGCCGACGAAGATGCCCCAGTCCCACATATTACGCCAGCGGGTATCCTCAATCTTCGAGCGGTAGTCGAAACCAACCGGACGGAAGAATAAAGATGCCAGCACCAGGATCATTGCCACGTAGAAGCCGGAAAACGCGGCGGCGTAGACCATCGGCCAGGCGGCAAAGAGCGCGCCGCCTGCGGTGATCAGCCACACCTGGTTTCCGTCCCAGTGCGGAGCAATGGAGTTAATCATAATTCGACGCTCGGTGTCGTTACGACCGAGGAAACGGGTGAGCATGCCCACCCCCATGTCGAAGCCATCGGCGACGGCAAAACCAATGAGCAGAATGCCAATCAGCAGCCACCAGATAAAACGCAATACTTCATAATCGATCATTTGACGACTCCTGTCTTAGCGTGCCGACTGAATAGCCGCAGAGGACTGTTCAAAGTGATAGCGACCGGTTTTCAGGCTGCTTGGTCCTTTGCGGGCAAACTTGAACATGAGGAACAGTTCAGCCACCAGGAACAGCGTGTACAGGCCACAAATCAGCACCATAGAGAAGATCAGGTCGCCCGCAGTCAGCGACGAGTTCGCTACAGCCGTTGGTAGCACTTCACCGATAGCCCAGGGCTGACGGCCATACTCAGCAACAAACCAGCCAGCTTCTACGGCAATCCACGGCAGCGGCAGGCCATAGAACGCAGCGCGCAGCAGCCATTTTTTCTCGCCAATGCGGTTACGAATCACGGTCCAGAAGGAGGCGCCAATAATCAGCAGCATCAGCACGCCGCACGCCACCATGATACGGAAGGCAAAATAGAGCGGCGCCACGGCAGGAATGGAGTCCTTGGTCGCCTGCGCAATCTGCGCTTCCGTCGCGTCGGAGACGTTGTCGGTATAGCGTTTCAGCAGCAGACCATAACCAAGATCTTTCTTCACGTCGTTAAACCGATCGCGAACGGCCTGGTCAGTTGAACCTGCACGCAGCTGTTCCAGCAGCGCGTAAGCCTTCATCCCGTTACGGATACGCTCTTCGTGCTGAACCATCAGATCCTTCAGGCCGGTAACCTGTTTATCGACGGAGCGAGTCGCAATGATGCCCAGCGCGTAAGGAATCTGAATCGCGAAGCGGTTCTCCTCTGCTTTCTGGTCAGGAATACCAAACAGGGTAAAGGCCGCCGGAGCAGGCTGAGTTTCCCATTCTGCTTCGATAGCCGCCAGCTTGGTTTTCTGCACGTCGCCCATTTCGTAACCGGATTCATCACCGAGAACGATAACGGAGAGGATTGCCGCCATGCCGAAGCTTGCTGCGATAGCAAAGGAGCGCTTGGCAAAAGCAAAGTCGCGCCCTTTGAGCATATACCAGGAGCTGATAGCAAGAATGAACATCGCGCCGGTCACGTAGCCGGAAGCCACGGTATGCACGAACTTAACCTGAGCCACCGGGTTCAGAACCAGCTCAGAGAAGCTGACCATCTCCATACGCATGGTTTCAAAGTTGAAGTCCGACGCAATCGGGTTCTGCATCCAGCCGTTAGCGACAAGAATCCACAGCGCCGACAGGTTGGAGCCGAGCGCTACCAGCCAGGTCACGGCCATGTGCTGCACTTTACCCAGACGATCCCAACCGAAGAAGAACAGACCTACAAAGGTAGATTCGAGGAAGAAGGCCATTAAACCTTCAATGGCCAGCGGCGCACCGAAGATATCGCCCACGTAGTGAGAGTAGTAAGACCAGTTTGTCCCGAACTGGAACTCCATGGTCAAACCGGTTGCCACACCCAGAGCGAAGTTGATACCAAACAACTTGCCCCAGAACTTGGTCATATCTTTATAAATCTGTTTGCCGGAAAGGACGTAGACCGTTTCCATGATGGCCAGCAGGAACGCCATACCAAGCGTCAGCGGCACAAACAGGAAGTGGTACATCGCGGTCAAGGCAAACTGTAAGCGCGACAGTTCGACTATATCTAACATCATGACTCCTTGCTCATCGCATGAAGACTCCGAGAGTGAACCCCGTTAGAAAGGGTCACACGCATGCCCCAATACAAATTTATTTGCTTCTTCTCGTCACGCCCGTTTCCTCTGTCAAGGAAACGGTAGTGGTGAAAAGTTACAAACATGTTAACAAAACACCCAAATTGATCCCGTGATTATATTACGCTGCAAAACCCTTACAATAAATAGGTTTTTATTGTGATAAATTTGCAGTTTTCGACGGCGATCAATTTATAGCGAAAATATCAGATTTTGGTCAATTTGATCCGCGACAATTTAACTCCATTTCTTGTTCTTTTCCAAGTTTTAAACATTGATTTAAATCAATTTTCATTTTAAATGTTAATTATGTTTACTGTGTACAACACTAGTAAACACAAGGTTAACGGTATGTTTTTCAGGAGTGTCATCAGTTACTGAAAATGATAGACCATTTATTTCACAGCGGAGCGGTACTTAATGAGCCCTCGTGAGCGGCTTAAATGCCGACCTCAACTGATAATGTTGCGTAGTTCACAGATTTTTTTTATCAAGTTACTATCGTTTATTTTTTTACTGATTATATTTATCATTGCATTTACCTTTAATTAACACCCCTATGTGACTATCGTTTATCCCGTCACCGCCGCCCATCGATTTCTTTTTTGTGCAGGTCAGGCCCCCTACTCTTCTTAAGGATCATCTGCAGTCTGCATTTTTACTCTCTGACGACGTATGTCTGCCTCATCAACAAAAATAGAATATGAAACGAACAATTCATCATTTGATAGCTTTATTCTAACAAATTGCCTTTGACACATATAAAAACCAGCCCATAAATTCCGTTACCGCGCTCACAGAAAATTTTAAAGAATTGTATTTAACCCGTTATTTAGAAATACAGAAGCCAGCCAAAAATAAAATAAGATCTCGCTCACAAACATCGCAATATATTTATTACGAGAACTCAAAAAGGACCAATCAAATTTATAAGCATTAAGTACATCACTATGATAAACAAAGAATTTTTAACGAAAACTCAAAAATGCGCTTTTTTTGAATGATATTCTGAAAATAGATCAATTGCTTCCTCCCGACGAACCAAAGACACTCCAGCCCTATTAACAGGCATCCATAACCCAGGCTGCCAAATATTAGATCGTCGTTTTTATTTTTATACCATCAGCCCTACAGAGGATTACCCATGAAGAAATCAACACTCGTTATTGGCGTCATTGGTGCTGACTGCCATGCAGTAGGCAATAAAGTCCTGGACCGCGTTTTTACTGCCCATGATTTTCGCGTAATCAATCTGGGCGTGATGGTCAGCCAGGATGAATATATTGATGCCGCCATCGAAACTGGTGCGGATGCCATCGTCGTGTCGTCGATTTACGGCCACGGCGATATCGATTGCCTGGGACTGCGCGAGCGCTGCATCGAACGCGGTATCGGCGACATTCTCCTTTACGTCGGCGGCAATCTGGTGGTCGGAAAGCATGACTTTGCCGACGTTGAAGCGAAGTTCAAAGAGATGGGGTTCAACCGCGTTTTTGCCCCCAGCCACGATCTGGAAGACGTCTGCCAACTGATGGCAAACGACATCAACCAGCGCCATGGCGTTAAACACCCGTGTCTGGAAGAGGCCATCTGATGCAAACCGTCTCAGTCGATATCGGCTCGACGTGGACCAAGGCGGCCCTCTTCACCCAGGAGGGGGATGAGCTGACGCTGGTAAACCACGTTCTGACCCCGACAACCACCCATCACCTGGCGGAAGGCTTTTTTGCCAGCCTGAACCAGGTGCTTAACGTTGCCGATGCGCGCCCGCTGCTGAACCGCGGTGACGTCACGCTGAAATACTCCTCATCGGCCAAAGGCGGTCTTGCCGTCGCCGCGATGGGGCTGGTGCCGTCCATCACCCTGGAGTCAGCAAAAGTCACCGCCCACTCGGCGGGGGCCAAAATCGCCCAATACTACTCTTATAAACTGAATCGCCACGACATTCAGGCGCTGGAAGCCTCGCCGCCGGACATTCTGCTGTTTACCGGCGGGACCGACGGCGGTGAAACGAGCTACGGCCTGGCTAACGCCCACGCGCTGGCGGAGTCAACGCTCGACTGCGCCATTATCTATGCCGGCAACCGCGACATTCAGGACGAGATTCAGACCATCCTCGGCCATAAAGATCTGACCACGGTAGACAATATTCTGCCCGATCTTGATCACCCGAATCCGTACGCGGCCCGCAAGGCAATATGCGATGTTTTCTTATCCCGGATCGTCAAAGGTAAAGGACTGGACGTTATCGTCGCAGAAACCGGCGAAGAGCCGATGCCAACGCCGTGGACCGTCTACGAGCTGGTGAAAACCATCAGTCATTACGACAGTACGTGGAAAGAGTTCATGCTGATCGACATGGGCGGCGCGACTACCGATGTCTACTCCGCCAGCGCCAACACGCTCTCGCCGGATACCGTTCTACACGGCGTTCCGGAGCCATATGTAAAACGCACGGTGGAAGGCGATCTCGGCATGCGCGTCTCGGCGATGGTTGTCGGTGAAAGCGCCCGGGAGCTGGTGAACGTGGTCTTTGCCCACCAGCCGCAGCGTCAGGAGGCTTTTTACCGCTATCTGCGCCATCTTGTCGCTCAGCCGGATTATCTGCCGGCCAGTGAAGAAGAAAAGTATTTCGACACCGTTCTCGCCGGGCTCTGCGTGGGCTACGCCAGCGAACGCCACGCGGGAACCAAAAAACAGGTCTGCACCTGCGTGGGCAACGTCGACCTGCAGATGGGGCGCGACCTGACCCCGGTGCGCAAAGTCGTCGGATCCGGTGGATGGCTCTCCCGCGCCAGCCGCTTTGACATCCACCGCTGGCTGAAATACCGCGAACTGGATGACGACGGCAGACGCATTCTCTTACCGACCCAGTTTGACTATTACCGCGATGCAAAAGGCCTGCTTCCGCTGCTGGCAAACGTTGCCAGGCTTTATCCCGAACTCGCCGCTCGCACCAGCATTCACTGTTTAACCCTATAAATGAAGGCAGCTACGAATGGAACTTCGAAATAAAAAATTAACCCATGACGAATTCATGACCGAGCGGCATCAGGTATTGCAGACCTGGCATACCGGCAAGGACGTTGAGCACTTCGAAGATGGCGTGAAGTACCAGCAAACTATTCCAGAGAAAAAACGCTTTTCTCACGCCCTGCTTAAGGCCGACCAGGAAGGTAAAACGTTGAGCCAGCCGCGCGCGGGCGTAGCGCTGATGGATGAACACATTGCGCTACTCAAGACGCTGCAGGAAGAGTGCGATCTACTGCCCAGTACCATCGATGCCTACACCCGCCTTAACCGTTACGAAGAAGCGGCGGTCGGCATTCAGAAGTCTATCGAAGCGGGTACCTCCAGACTCAACGGTTTACCGGTGGTTAACCACGGCGTCGCTGCCTGCCGCCGGATGACCGAAGCGCTGGAAAAACCGGTGCAGGTACGTCACGGTACGCCGGACGCGCGTCTGCTGGCGGAAATTTCCATGGCCAGCGGCTTTACCAGCTACGAAGGCGGCGGTATCTCCTACAACATTCCCTACGCCAAGCGCGTGACCCTGGAGAAGTCGATTCGCGACTGGCAGTACTGCGACCGTCTGATGGGCCTTTATGAAGAACACGGCATTCGAATTAACCGCGAACCTTTCGGCCCGCTAACCGGCACTCTGATCCCGCCGTTTATGTCCCACGCGGTGGCGATTATCGAAGGGCTGCTGGCGCTGGAACAGGGCGTCAAATCAATTACCGTCGGCTACGGCCAGGTGGGCAGCCTGACCCAGGACATTGCAGCGATTAAGTCGCTTCGCGAACTTTCTCACGAATATTTTGGCAATTACGGTTTCGACGATTATGAGCTGAGTACCGTCTTCCACCAGTGGATGGGCGGCTTTCCGGAAGATGAATCGAAAGCATTCGCCATTATCTCCTGGGGCGCGGCGGTGGCCGGCATGTCCGGCGCCACCAAAGTGATCACCAAGAGCCCGCATGAAGCGTTCGGTATTCCAACCGCAGCGGCCAACGCGCAGGGCCTGAGGGCCTCCCGCCAGATGCTCAATATGGTCAGCGATCAGAAGTTCCCGCCGTGCGCCGCGGTAGATCAGGAAGTGGAGCTGATAAAAAGCGAGGTACGCGCGGTACTGAAGAAAGTCTTCGAACTGGGTAACGGCGATATCGCCCGCGGTACGGTGCTGGCCTTTGAAGCGGGCGTGCTGGACGTGCCTTTTGCTCCGGCATCCTGCAACGCGGGCAAAATTCTGCCGGTTCGCGACAATTCCGGCGCTATTCGCGTGCTTGAAGCTGGCGCGGTTCCGCTGCCGAAGGACATCCTCGCCCTGCACCACGATTACGTCGCAGAACGTGCGCATTTTGAAGGTCGCAAGCCCTCATTCCAGATGGTTGTTGATGACATCAACGCGGTATCCCACAGTCAATTAATAGGAAGACCATAATGAAAATTAAACAGGCCCTTTTCACCGCTGGCTACTCCTCATTCTACTTTGATGACCAGCAGGCGATTAAAAACGGCGCGGGTCACGATGGATTCATCTATACCGGCGCGCCGGTTACCCCCGGATTTACCTCCGTGCGCCAGGCAGGTGAATGCGTTTCCGTGCAGCTAATTCTGGAAAACGGCGCGGTAGCGGTCGGTGACTGTGCCGCCGTACAGTATTCCGGCGCCGGCGGCCGCGACCCGCTGTTCCTCGCGGAAAATTTTATTCCCTTCCTCAACGATCATATTAAACCGCTGCTGGAAGGCCGGGATGTCGATACGTTCCTGCCGAACGCCCGCTTCTTCGACAAGCTGCGCATCGACGGCCAACTGCTGCATACCGCCGTCCGCTATGGTCTTTCCCAGGCGCTACTCGATGCCACGGCGCTGGCCAGCGGCCGTCTGAAGGCGGAGGTGGTTTGCGACGAATGGCAGCTGCCCTGCATCCCGGAAGCGATTCCTTTATTTGGTCAGAGCGGAGACGACCGCTATATCGCCGTGGACAAGATGATCCTCAAAGGCGTCGATGTTCTGCCGCATGCGCTGATTAACAACGTTGAAGAGAAGCTGGGTCTGAAAGGGGAGAAACTGCGCGAGTATATCCGCTGGCTGTCCGACCGCATCTTAAGCCTGCGCACCAGCCCCCGCTACCGCCCGACGCTGCATATCGATGTTTACGGCACCATCGGCCTGATTTTCGATATGGACCCGCTTCGCTGCGCCGAATATATCGCCAGCCTGGAGAAAGAGGCCCAGGGCCTGCCGCTCTATATAGAAGGCCCGGTGGATGCCGGCAACAAACCGGATCAGATCCGCATGCTGACCGCCATCACCAAAGAGCTGACCCGCCTGGGTTCCGGGGTGAAAATCGTCGCCGACGAATGGTGTAACACCTATCAGGATATCGTTGACTTCACCGATGCCGGCAGCTGCCACATGGTACAGATTAAAACCCCGGACCTCGGCGGCGTCCATAACATTGTGGACGCGGTGCTGTACTGCAACAAACATGCGATGGAAGCCTATCAGGGCGGGACCTGTAACGAAACCGAGATCAGCGCCCGCACCTGCGTTCACGTCGCGCTGGCCGCGCGTCCTGTACGCATGCTGATCAAGCCAGGCATGGGCTTCGACGAAGGTCTTAACATCGTGTTTAACGAAATGAACCGCACCATCGCGCTGTTGCAGACTAAGGATTAAGAGATGGCTCGTACCTTTAAGATCTTATCGCCGACCGCGATTCTGGGTTATGGCTTTCCGGAAGAGAGCTTTCTTAAAGCCATGGCGGAGTCTCCTGATCTGATTGCCGTTGACGCCGGTTCATCCGATCCCGGCCCCCATTATCTGGGAGCAGGTAAACCCTTTACCGACAGAGCCGGAGTGAAACGCGATCTGCGCTATATGATCGTCGCCGGCGTAAAAAACAGTATTCCGGTGGTGATCGGCACGGCCGGCGGCTCCGGCGCGGCCCCGCACCTGGAGTGGTGCCGGCAAATCATCCATGAGATTGCGCAGGAAGAGCAACTGTCGTTTTCCATGGCGCTGATCCCGTCTGACGTCGAGAAATCCATCGTGCATCAGGCGCTGGATAACGGCAAAATCACCGCCCTCGACTTTGTGCCCGAGCTGACCCACGAAGCTATTGAAGAGAGCACCTATATCGTCGCCCAGATGGGTATCGAACCGTTCCAACGAGCGCTGGCCGCTGGCGCCCAGGTGGTGCTGGGCGGACGGGCGTACGATCCAGCCTGCTTCGCGGCGCTGCCGATTATGCAGGGCTTCGATGAGGGGCTGGCCCTGCACTGCGGCAAGATCCTTGAATGCGCGGCCATTGCGGCGACCCCAGGGTCCGGCTCCGACTGCGCGATGGGGATCATCGACGACAACGGTTTTACGCTGAAAACCTTCAATCCACAGCGCAAATTCACCGAAACGTCCGCCGCGGCGCACACGTTATACGAGAAGTCCGATCCGTACTTCCTGCCGGGGCCCGGCGGCGTGCTGAACCTCAAAGGATGCAGCTTCAAAGCGGTCAACGAAGGCGAGGTGTACGTTAGCGGCTCTCGCCACGAAGAGACGCCCTACGCGCTGAAGCTGGAAGGCGCGCGTCGGGTCGGCTTTCGCTGCCTGACCATTGCCGGAACCCGCGACCCGATCATGATCGCCGGGATCGACACGATTCTTGCAGAGGTACAGGCCAGCGTGGCGCGCAACCTCTCGCTGAGTGACGACAGCATCCGCATGACTTTCCATCTGTACGGAAAGAACGGCGTGATGGGCAATCACGAACCGATGAAAACCGCCGGGCACGAGCTGGGGATTTTACTGGACGTCGTCGCCCCGACTCAGGATACCGCCAACAGCGTCTGCTCGCTGGTGCGCTCTACCCTGCTGCACTACGGTTATGAAAACCGCATTGCGACCGCGGGCAACCTCGCCTTCCCGTTCTCGCCTTCCGATATCCAGAGTGGCCCGGTGTATGAGTTTTCAATCTATCACCTGATTGAAGCCTGCGACGCGCTGCGCTTTGACTTCCATATCGAGCAGGTCACGCCAGAAGGAGTTCAGGCATGAAACAATCTCTATGCTCACTGGCGCAGGTGATCCGCTCCAAAAACGCCGGGCCGTATGAATTAGTTTTAGATATTTTATTTAAAACCCGGGAGGATTATCAGCGGGTAAAACGATCTGAGCAATTAACTCCGCAGCTTATTGCCAGCTTATATAACGTGAGACCTGATTTTATTCATCGCATTGTCTGGTTTGACCCGGCTAACGCGGTAAAAATTGTCATGCCGCGGGATATTATTTCCGGCAACGTTGGCGACAATGATGTTTATGGCGCTCAGCAACATGCGCCGTTATTAAGTATTGAGTTCGATTTCTAATTCTATATCCAATGGATTTCGAGTTGCATTGAGGCGGCAACTGAAGGACAAATTCGTCAGGAACGAATTTGAACAGCCGGAGGCTGCCTTCGGTGAGGGACATGGATGTCCCTCATTCATTCCCAGGAGCGTACATCCGTACATGACGGGGGTGAGCAAAGGCAGCCAACAAAAATGCAGCCTGAAAGACAACGGATATAAAAATACAACAACATCCCTTGGTGTACAGGATTTCGCTGTATCACTGTATTCCAGACAATTTATGCGGTTGGTCACCACAGGCGCCCGTCTGAGCGGTTTGCAGGCTCAGGCGTGCGCTGCCCTACAACACTTCACCGACTAACCTCGATCCGATGGAGTAAACATGAAAAAAATAAGTTTAACCAAAATGATCATATTAGGCCTGATACTCGGCATGATTGCCGGGGTGGCAATTAATAATATGGCATCGGCTGATACAGCAAAATCATACGCGCAGGATATTTCTATTTTCACCACCATATTTTTACGCATGGTAAAAATGATTATCGCTCCGCTGGTAATATCCACGCTGGTAGTTGGCATCGCCAAAATGGGCGATGCTAAAACGCTCGGGCGGATATTCTCGAAAACTTTTTTCCTGTTTATTTGCGCCTCGCTGCTGTCGATTGCGCTGGGGCTGGTGATCGTTAATCTGTTCCAGCCGGGGGCGGGGATTAATTTCGTCGCCCACGATGCCGGAGCGGTCGCGGCCGTTCAATCTGAGCCCTTCACACTGAAGGTATTTATCTCTCACGCGGTGCCGACCAGCATCGTTGATGCGATGGCGCGCAACGAAATCCTGCAAATCGTGGTGTTCTCCATTTTCCTCGGCTGTAGCCTGGCGGCTATCGGCGAAAAAGCCGAACCCATTGTGAAAGTGCTCGATTCGCTGGTCCACGTAATGTTGAAGCTGACGGGCTACGTCATGCTCTTCGCGCCGCTAACCGTCTTTGCCGCTATCTCCGGGCTGATCGCCGAGCGCGGACTGGGCGTAATGGTCAGCGCCGGTATCTTTATGGGTGAGTTCTACCTGACGCTTGGCATGCTGTGGGCGATGCTGATTGGCCTGTCGGCGGTCATTGTTGGTCCGTGCATTGGCCGTC
This sequence comes from Klebsiella sp. HMSC09D12, assembly GCF_001808475.1. Lineage (NCBI taxonomy): Bacteria > Pseudomonadati > Pseudomonadota > Gammaproteobacteria > Enterobacterales > Enterobacteriaceae > Klebsiella > Klebsiella sp. HMSC09D12. The sequence continues at coordinate 154,857 of NZ_KV793483.1, forward strand.
TGACCAAAGCGATCCTTGAGCCCGCCCTGCTGGCCTTCACCACGTCCAGCTCTGAAGCCGCCTTCCCGGGCACCCTCGATAAGCTGGAAAAATTTGGCGTCTCTTCCAAAATCGCCAGCTTCGTTCTGCCCATTGGCTACTCCTTTAACCTGGTTGGCTCCATGGCCTACTGCTCGTTCGCCACGGTGTTTATCGCCCAGGCCTGCAACGTGCACCTCGGCATGGGCGAGCAGATCACCATGCTGCTGATTCTGATGCTGACCTCAAAAGGGATGGCGGGCGTACCGCGCGCCTCAATGGTGGTTATTGCCGCGACGCTGAACCAGTTCAACATTCCGGAAGCGGGCCTGATCCTGTTGATGGGCGTCGATCCGTTCCTCGATATGGGTCGCTCCGCCACTAACGTAATGAGTAACGCCATGGGCGCCGCCATCGTTGGCCGCTGGGAAGGCGAGCACTATGGAGAAGGCTGCCGCGGCACCGCCCCGGTCAAAAAACCCGAGCAGGAGCGTCCTGCCAGCGAAACGTCCGAAGTGGCGATGTCTTGACGGCAAGATGGCTACGAACCCCAGGCCGGATCTATCCGGCCCGGTTCCTCTCAATAATCTCAACAGGACATACCATGAACGTTAAATTTCTCGGCACCTGCCTGTTCACCGCCAGCTTATTGTTTAGCGGCGCCGCCGCAGCTCAGGGCGCACCGGACTACGCCAGCATTATCGAGCAGGCGCATCAGAAATATAAAAATAACCACGAGGGTAAAGTCGCCGACTACATCCCCGCTCTGGCGACCTATAGCCCGGATAATTTCGCCATTACGCTCGCGACGGTAGAAGGCAAAATTTACCAGACCGGCGACGTAAAAAAAGCGTTCCCGATGGAGTCCCTGAGCAAAGTGTTCACCCTGGCGCTGGCAATGGAGCAACGCGGACCGCAGGAAGTGTTGGATAAACTCGGCGCCAACGCCACCGGCCTGCCCTTCAATTCCGGATTAGCCGTCGAACTCACCCAAGGCGCGCCGGAGAATCCGTTAGTCAACGCCGGCGCCATGAGCACCGTGAGCCTGATTGCGGCGCAGGACAAAACCGACCGCTGGAATAAAATCCTCAACAATCTCAGCGCCTGGGCCGACAGTACGCTGAGCGTGAACGAGCCGGTATTTCAATCCGAAATGGCAACCAACCAGCATAACCAGGCGCTGGCCATGTTGATGCATTCCTACCGCAGCTTTTATGGCGATCCGCAGGAAGCCGTCGAAATCTACACCCGTCAATGTTCGGTGGATATCACCGTTGAGCAGCTCGCCAAAATGGGAGCCGTGCTGGCCAACGGCGGTAAATCGCCGTTCAACGGCAGGCAACTGCTTAACGCCAGCTATGTGCCGCAGGTACTGGCGGAAATGGCGATAGCCGGGCTGTACGACGGCAGCGGCAGATGGCTGTATAGCGTCGGTATTCCGGCGAAATCCGGCGTTGGCGGCGGGATGATCGCCGTGGTGCCGGGGCGGTACGCCATCGCCGTCTACTCCCCTCCGCTGGATGCAGCCGGTAATAGCGTTCGCGCCCAGCAAACCATCGAGTACGTCGCTAAAGCGACGCAGGCCAATCTCTTTTTCGCGAAATAGTGAGATGTCACATGTCTAAACCCTTTGTCTGGCAGGAACTCTTTGTGCAGAGTAAAGATAATACGGAATATGAACTACTCAGTAATCAACATGTTAAGGTGACAGAGTTAGATGGTGAAGAGGTCATCAAGGTTGCGCCCGAAGCGTTAACGTTGCTGGCTCAGCAGGCATTTTATGAGGCTTCATTTTTCCTGCGCGCCGGACATTTAAAACAGATCGCCAGTATCCTGCACGATCCGCAGGCCAGCAGTAACGATAAATATGTTGCGCTGCAGCTGCTGCGCAACGCCGAAGTCTCGGCAAAAGGCGTGCTGCCAAACTGCCAGGATACCGGGACCGCAACCATCGTGGCGAGCAAAGGCCAGAACGTCTGGACCGGCGGCAACGATGCTGAAGCCCTGAGTCAGGGCGTCTACAACACCTTCCAGGAAAATAATTTACGCTATTCGCAAAATGCCCCCCTCGATATGTACACCGAGGTCAACACGGAGACTAACCTGCCGGCGCAGATCGACATCAGCGCCGTGCCGGGTAGCGAATACCGCTTCCTGTTCGTCAACAAAGGCGGCGGCTCGGCGAACAAAGCAGCGCTGTTTCAGGAAACAAAATCCATCCTGCAGCCGGAAAAACTCACCGCCTTCCTGATAGAAAAAATGAAAGCGCTGGGCACCGCCGCCTGTCCACCGTACCACATCGCCTTTGTGGTGGGCGGCCTCTCGGCGGATCAGGCATTGAAGGTGGCGAAGCTGGCTTCGACCAAATATTATGACAATCTGCCCACCAGCGGAAATGCGCTGGGCCAGGCGTTTCGCGATACTGCGCTGGAGGCGACGTTGCTTAACGCCAGCCGCGAGTTCGGCATCGGCGCGCAGTTTGGCGGCAAATATTTCGCTCACGATATTCGCGTGATCCGCCTGCCGCGGCACGGCGGCTCCTGCCCTATCGCTATGGCCCTCTCCTGCTCCGCCGATCGAAACATTAAAGCCAAAATCAACAAGCACGGCATCTGGCTGGAGAAGCTGGAACATAACCCGGGCAAGTTTATTCCTGATTCTCAGCGGATAGAAAACGGGGCGCAGACCGTCCAGCTCGACCTGAATCGGCCGCTGCGCGATATCCTTCGCGATATGTCAGCCCTGCCGGTCGGTACCCGGCTGTCGCTGAGCGGTCCAATTGTCGTCGCCCGCGATATTGCCCATGCCAAAATTAAAGAGCGGCTGGATAATGGCGAACCGATGCCGGCTTACATGCGCAATCATATCGTCTACTACGCCGGACCGGCGAAAACGCCAGACAATCTTGCCTGCGGCTCGCTGGGTCCCACCACCGGCGGACGGATGGACGGGTATGTTGATGCTTTCCAGGCCGCGGGCGGGAGTCTGATCATGCTCTCAAAAGGCAACCGCAGCCCACAGGTGACCGAAGCCTGCCTGAAACACGGCGGTTTTAATCTCGGCAGCATCGGCGGTGCGGCGGCTCTGCTGGCGCAGCAGTACGTGAAAAGTTTACGCTGCCTTGAGTATCCGGAACTGGGCATGGAAGCGGTATGGATGATGGAAGTCGAAAACCTGCCCGCGTTTGTGCTGGTTGACGACAAAGGCAACAACTTCTTTAGCCAGTTCGAGCAGCAGCACCGCTGCGCCACCTGTCCGGCAGGGCACTAAGGAGCATTTATGCACGCGCGAGGTAATCCTGACCGCCATCGTCAGCGCCAGCAGAAGCTGAAAACGCAGGTTGATACCCGCGTGGCGGCGGCAACGGAGCAAAAAGGCATCTTGATCGTCTTCACCGGCAACGGTAAGGGCAAATCTACTGCCGCCTTTGGTACGGCAACGCGAGCCGTCGGACATGGTAAGCGCGTCGGCGTTGCCCAGTTCATTAAAGGCCAGTGGGATAATGGAGAGTACAATACGCTGCATCCTCTGGGCGTTGAGTTTCACATTATGGGCACCGGCTTTACCTGGGAAACGCAAAACCGGGAAACGGATATTGAGGCGGCATCGGTCGTATGGCGAGAGAGTAAGCGCATGCTGGCCGATCCGAGCTACGATCTGGTGGTGCTGGATGAGCTCACGTATATGCTGGCGTATCGCTATCTGGATCCACAGGAAGTGATTGCCGCTATTGTCAATCGTCCGCCGCAGCAGAACGTGATTGTTACCGGCCGCGGCTGCCATGCCCGCCTGCTGGAGCTTGCCGATACGGTCAGCGAGCTGCGCCCGGTGAAGCACGCCTTTGACGGTGGTATTCAGGCGCAGGCAGGAATCGACTGGTAGTTTGACCCGGCTCGCGCTGCGTTCTGCTCCGTGGGCTACTCTGCGCGCTGCTCCCGGGGGCGGCGCTTGACGCGCCTTGCCCGGGCTACAGGTTCATCGCCGTTTGCAGCGCGGTAGCCCGGACAGGTGCGCAGTACAGGTTCACTGCCGACTCCGGGCCGGTAGCCCGGACAGATGCGCAGCATCGCCTCCGGGGAGTTCAACGACTCTGCTCTCTACTGGGCTACTCTGCGCGCTGCTCCCGGCGCGGCGCTCAACGCGCCTTGCCCGGGCTACGGGT
>NZ_KV793483.1:159056-230907 GCF_001808475.1 Klebsiella sp. HMSC09D12
ACGCGCCTTGCCCGGGCTACGGGTTCACCGCCGTTTGCGGGCCAGAAGCCCGGGTAAAGCGCCGTCAGGCAGCCGACACCACCGATTTTTGCAGCAGCCAGTCGCGAAATACCTGCAAATGACGGGATTCCGTTTTATCCTCCTGCCACGTCATAATAAACCGGTTACCGGTACGAATCGGCACATCGCAGGGGATCACCATCTCACCGCTATCCAGGTCATGCTGAATGGCAAAACGCGGCAGTAGCGCGACTCCCAGATTTGAACGCACTGCCGCAATCAGCATCGAGAGCAGATCGAAACGTGGACCGATGTTGATCTGCGGGCTGGTGATATTCGACAGCGCAAACCACTCCTGCCAGCCGTGAATCCGCGTGCTTTGATGCAGCAGCGGAAATTCGCCCAGCAGCTCCTCCACCGCCAGCTTTTGCCCGGGTTCCGACAGCAGTCCGCAGCCGCACACCGGCAAAATTTCCTCTTCAAACAGATACTCCACTTCAGACCACGGCGAGCAAAAATCCTCGCGCATAATGGCGGCATCGTACTCGCGGCTCAGAAAATCACTCATGCTGGCCAGCGAATGAATATTAACGATGATGTCAGGATTTAATTTATTAAACTCGCGCAGGTTGGGGATCAGCCAGTGGGTGCTAAAGGTGGGATTAACGGCCAGTTCAAGAACCTGCACCGTCGGTTGCCAGGTCATAATCGAATTGGTATCACGCTCCAGTTTGTTCAACGTTTCTTTAACGATAGACAAATAATGCTTGCCGGCCTCATTTAAAAAAATCCTTTTTTTAGCATGATTAAATAATGACGTATGGAGGAAATCCTCCAGCGCCGTGACCTGTCGGAACACGGCGCTTTGTGTTAAAGCCAACTCTTCCGCTGCCCGGGTATAACTTTCATGGCGAGCCACAACCTCAAAAGTCACCAGTAATTCAGTTTTCGGTATTTTTCCTCTCATAACGTCTTCCATTTACGGCGTGCAAAAATTGTTTAATAGATAAAAAAAGCGCGCAAGGACATCAGGTTAGCCCCCGGTGTTATATTTTATTTTACCGTCAGGTGTCATTGATCTATTCCATGATTAATGCATACTATCACTGATCAAATAATAACCAATGATACCCAGGCGCTACAATAAAGACAATTTAAACAACGTGATTGCTGCACAATTAAAAGCATTAAGTTGTCAATATTTTTTCACGTTAACTTGTTTATTAGCGAAGACATGAAGAGAGCCAATGGGAATTAATTACCTGGCCATGGGCATAATTGAAAAATTCCGCGATCGGGCACACATTATGAATGCTCCAGGAAAAATCTGTATTAGCCTGAATTCGAGGCTAACCGATGCGAGGTGAAGATCTCCAGAGGTTCCGTTCGCGGAACGACTGGGGGGTCGTGCGGTGAGCAGCGCGGAACACCCGGCAAAAGTAGCTGGTTTGCGCAAACTGAAGCTTACGCGCCACGCTGTCTATGGAATTAGCCGGGTCCCCGAGCAGCTCTCCGGCACGCTGCATTTTCTTCTGATTGACCCACACCTTAAAATTTACGCCCTGACGCTTTTTAAAAAAACGGCTGAAGTAGTTAGCGCTGAGACAAACATGGGCGGCAACAGATTCCAGAGACAGCTCATCATATAAATGTTCATCAATATAGCGCAGCGCAGCCGCCAGTTTTATTTCATGCGGCGATTTTTGCGCATAATAAAAAGTGCTCTTTTGTCGCGCCTGTCTCGCACCTTCCTCCTCTGCTTCTTCCATCGCTGAGTAATGACTAACGATGAAATGCAGTAGCCTTATCGCCGCCGAGCGATGATTATTATCGGTTGCTGCTCGATGGTCAAAAATAATATACCCGCATATTTCATTGCTCTGAACCAGCGGTAGGGAAAAGAACTCTGCCCCTGCATAGCAATCGGGCAAGCGACCGTCGGTTACCTTAATAACTGTCGCCGTCAGCCCCGTTGCCCGCGAAAAAACATCTGTTAACGAACTAAAAAAAACGATGCCATTATCCCTTTTATTTTCCGCCATCTTATTCTCCGTAAGCTTTTGCAAGCGGTTAATATGCAAAATATTATGGATAAAAAGGATGATGACTGACGCAAAAAATAATCTCATTTAAACAGATGAATATGATCAAAATGCACAACCGTTACGCCGGTTCAGGAGGACGATGCCTGAGAGCTGCCCGCGCTCAGGCGGCCAGCGTTCTCAAACTTTAACGAATCTTCACAGAAAACTGTGAGCACAAATTTCTGACCGACAAATGATTAATTATTATATTTCATACAGTTATAAAAATACCATGCGTTTTCGTGATGTTGTTGTTTGTGAGAATCATCATGTGAATGTGAAATGCCCTCCTGAATAATAGGTTCAATGTGAAAACAACTTGAACGGAGTGGATCCATGGCCGTCACTACAGGCGTTATCGCCGACGATTTTACCGGCGCAACGGATATAGCAAGCTTTATGGCTGAACAGGGCTGGCGAGTCGCGCTGCTGCCCGGCATGCCCGATATCACTCAGTGCTGGAACGAAGAGGTTGACGCTATCGTCATCTCGTTGAAGAGCCGCGCTTTACCGGCAGAACAGGCCGTCGCCCAGTCCCTGGCCTGCGCCCGCTGGCTAAGACAAAACGCCGGCGTCCGCCAGCTCTATTTCAAGTATTGCTCAACCTTTGATTCCACGCCGGCGGGCAACATCGGCCCGGTAAGCGATGCGCTGATGAACGACATTCAGGCCCCACTAATCGTTCACTGCCCCGCTCTGCCGCAAAACGGGCGCACGGTGGTCCACGGCCATCTGTTTGTGAACGGGGTGCTGCTTAACGAATCCGGTATGGAAAAACATCCGCTAAATCCGATGACCGATGCCAGCGTACCGCGCCTGCTGGCCGCGCAGACGGCCAGCCCGGTTGGGCACATTGCTCTCAATACGATTCGCAGCGGTGTGGAAGCGGTCACTTACGCCTTAGAACGCTATCAGATTGAAGGAACGCGCCATGTGATTGTCGATACGCTGGACGACACCGATCTCCATACCCTGGCTCAGGCGCTGCAGGAGTATCCGCTGCTGGCCGGAGGTTCCGGTCTCGGCGGCGCGCTGGCCGCTAACGCTGGTGGTCATCCTGTTGCGTCGCCGCACCGCTTTCCCTCTCCCGCCAGAGCAGTCGTGTTCTCCGGCAGCTGTTCGACGATGAGCAACCGCCAGGTCAACCGCTATAAAGCCCAGGCGGCATCCTGTTTGCTTGACGTTGCCCGCTGCCTGTCGGATACCGAAAGCTACAGCGACGAGCTGTCTACCTGGGCGATGGCGCATATCAACGACCCGCTCGCGCCGCTACTTTATGCCACCCAGCCGCCAGAGGCGCTACAGCGCATTCAGCAGGAATACGGCGAACAGGCCGCCAGTCGGGCAATCGAACGCACTTTCGCCCGGCTGAGCGCCAAACTTCTGGCCGCAGGCGTCAACACCTTTATTGTCGCTGGCGGAGAAACCTCCGGCACCGTCGTGGAAGCGCTACAGGTGAAGCGCCTGGCCGTCGGCAGAGCGATCGCGCCGGGCGTACCTTGGGTCTTCTCCTCCGGCCTGGCGCTGGCCCTGAAGTCAGGCAACTTTGGCGACGAAGATTTCTTTTTTACGACCCAGGAGTATCCATCATGAATCCGGTGAGTGAACACCAACTCCGCGAACAGCTGGTCCACTATGGGCGCTCGCTGTTTATGCGCGGCTACAGCAGCGGCGGTTCCGGCAATCTCAGCGTGAAGCTGCCGGACGGCGGCTATCTGGTGACCCCAACCAATTCCTGTCTGGGTGAACTGCAGGCCGCCACCCTGAGTCGACTGGATGCCGATGGCGTGCATCTCAGCGGCGATAAGCCGTCAAAAGAGGTCCCTATGCATCTGGCGTGGTACCGCCACCGGCCTTCCTGCGGGGCCGTAGTACATCTGCACTCTCCGTGGCTGACCGCGCTCTCCTGTCTACCGTGCGCCACGCCGGAAAACTGCCTGCCGCCGCTAACGCCGTACTACGTGATGCGCGTCGGACGGCTGCCGCTGCTGCCCTATTTCAAACCCGGACACGAGGGCATTGCCAGCGCGCTCAGTGACATCGCCGCAGACCATACGGCGGCGCTACTGGCCAACCACGGGCCGGTAGTGAGCGGTCGCTCGCTGCGCGAGGCGGTGTTTAACGCCGAAGAACTGGAAGACAGCGCCCGTATCTGGCTGACCTTAAAACCGCTCGGCTATGTCCCGCTCTCAGAAGCAGCGGTGGCCGAACTCGAACAATCCCGACCGGCCTGAGGTGCGATGATGATCCCGGAACAACGGCGCGACTTTATTTACCGCTACGTGCATGAAAAAAACGCCGCCTCCTTCAATGAACTGGCGGAGCTGATGAGCGTGTCGCATATGACGGTACGCCGCGACATTCAGTTGCTGGAAGAAGAAGGCAAGGTTATCGCCATTAACGGCGGCGTAAAGCTCAATAACCTGCTTAAATCCGAGCTGCCGTGGCGAGAGAAAGCGGAGTTGCATCATGAAGTAAAACGCAAAATGGGCCAGCTGGCGGCGATGCTCATCGAGCCGGGTCAAACGCTCTACCTCGATGCCGGCACCTCGTTGTTTGAAGTGGCGAAAGCGGTGGCCGCCAGCCGCTGTTTTAACCTGACGGTCGTCACCAACGACTTTTCCATCAGCCACTACCTGATGGATATGCCGCATATCACGCTCTATCACACCGGCGGCCTGGTGGACCAGCGCAACCGCTCAAGCATTGGTAAAAGCGCCGCCAGCTTTCTTCGCACCATTAATATTGACGTGGCGTTTCTGAGCTCCTCTTCGTGGGATACCGAACGCGGGATGTCAACGCCGAGCGAAGGGAAAGCCTCGGTCAAGGAGGCGGTGCTCACCGTTTCCCGGCGTCGGGTACTGGTCTGCGATAGCAGTAAATTTGGCAAATACGGCATGTTCCATATCTGCGGGCTGGAGCAATTGACCGATATTGTTTCTGATAACCGGCTACCGGAGGATGCGCAACACACTATTGCCAGCCAGGGGGTGAAACTGCATCTGGTAGATAGCCGGGAGGGAGCGCATCATGCTGAAGCTCGCGGCTAACCTCGACTGGCTATTTACCGATTTACCGATAGCGGCCCGTTTCCAGGCGGCAAAAGCGGCCGGTTTTCACGGTATTGAAGGGCTATTTCTCTGGCAACACCCGCTGGAACAGCTGCAGGCGGCACAGCGGCAAACGTCTCTACCGCTGGTGCTGATGAACGCTCCGGCAGGCAACTGGTCTCAGGGTGAACGCGGGCTGGCAGCGCTACCCGGGCGCGAAGAGGAGTTTCACCGCAGTCTGGAGCGGGCTCGTCATTATGCCACGGCGTTGGGCTGCCGCCGGGTTCACGTTATGGCGGGCTTGCGCTGCGACGCTCTGACGCATCAGGCCCAGCTTGAGCTCTTGCGCAACAGGCTGCGTATCGCCTGCGATGTGCTGGCTGTTGCGGGAATAGACGTGCTGATTGAACCATTAAACTCGCAGGATATGCCCGGCTATTTTATTGATAGCTTTCCGCTGGCCGCAGCAATCATTGACCAGGTCGCCAGGAACAATATCGGTTTACAGTTTGATATTTATCATTGCCAGAAAATTCACGGCAACGTCGCCAAAAATATTGAACGCTACTTTACGCTTATCAAACATATTCAAATTGCTTCCGTTCCTTATCGCCATGAACCTGGGACCGGCGAATTAAATGAAGCATGGTTATTCGATTTTATTAAAAAAATGAACTACAGGGGCTGGATTGGTTGTGAATATCAACCCTCAACATCAGGCCCCGAATCATTACGCTGGATAACGCCTTACCTGGAATTTTAATCTCTCTGTACCGGAGGAAAATATGTCGGATACCGTTATTATCTCGCTGGCACCCGTTGCCGCGGATTGCCCTCGAGTCATACCCGAAGAACTGGCGCAGGAAATACTCGCCAGCGTAGAATATGGCGCGGCGATTGTTCATCTGCACGTCCGTGATAAGCAGGGGCGTCTGACGCCGGACACCGTCGATTTTCAGGCCACAATCGACCCTGTGATGCGCCACTCAAACCTGATAATTCAGGCCTCTACCGGCGGCGTCTCTTCGCTGTCCATCGCCGAACGCTGCGCGCCCCTGGCCTGCTCAGGAGTGGAGATGGCGTCGCTTAACGTCGGCTCCGTTAACCTTGGCGATGCCGTTTACTTTAATCCCGGCCCGGACGTCGAATATTGTGCAAGACAAATCATCGCGCATAACATAATTCCCGAGTTTGAAGTTTTCGAAATTGGCATGATTAATAATATCCTTGCTCTGCAGGAAAATATAAAATTCAAAACCCCGATGCTGTTTAATATTGTACTGGGGCATCGCGGCACTACCCCCGCCACGATTGATACATTAATTGCCATGCGCAGCATGCTCCCCCGCGAGGCCTTATGGGGAATAACGCATTTTGGCAGAAAGAATTTCGACATTATCGCTGCCGCAGTCGCCATGGGCGCCAGCGAGGTTCGAATTGGCTTTGAGGATAGCTATTATTTAAGCGCGGAAGAAAAAGCCCAGAATAACCATCAGCAGGTCGCCAAACTCGCCACCCTGATTCGCAGCATGGATAAGAAAGTCGCCACGCCCGACATTGCGCGGCAAATGTTATCTATTCCCCCCCGGCAGCAATAACAACAGAAAGGACATTTCGCTATGACTATGACCACTGTTATTCACAAAACCGGTCTCGGCGTCAGCATCGCCGGTGCCGCCCTGGTGGCGGTTGGCGCGCTGATGCATTCACCCGCGCTCTGGCAGCCTGGGCTGGTGATGTTCACCGCCGGTTTTGCGGCGGGAGCAGGATACTGGCCGGGGTTACGCAGCTATCAGTTTACCTTGTGGATCATCGCCGGTTTCGTTGCCGCGATGACCTGGTCTACGGATCTGATCGTCTGGGGCGGCTTTAACATCACCCATAAATGGATCGTTTTCCTGGTCATCCAGGCCACTATGTTCAGCATGGGCACCAAGCTGACGATCCAGGATTTTATCGATGTCGCCAAAATGCCATGGGCGGTGTTTATCGGTACCTTCTGCCATTTTGTCATTATGCCCCTGCTCGGCCTGACCATTACCCTGGTCTTCAACTTTCCGCCGGAAGTCGCGGTGGGCATCCTGCTGATTGGCGCGTGTCCCAGCGGCCTCTCTTCGACGGTGATGGTTTACATCGCCAACGCTAACCTGGCGCTGGCGGTATCGATAGCGGAAGTATCAACCCTGGCGGCCACGGTGATGACGCCGCTGTGGGTTAACCTGCTGGCGGGCTCGATGATCGATATTCAGCTGACCGCAATGGTGATGGACGTGGTGAAAATCGTGCTCATCCCGATCGGCGCGGCGATCTTACACGACTACCTGAAAACCTACGCCAGTATACGCGGCCGCCGTATTGTGCAGGGACTGGCCGGGCTCGGCGCCCTGTGGCTGCTGTATATGAGCGCCGGAGGCTGGAACACGCTGTTCGCCAGCGCCGGCGCCGAAGCGCAAATGTACGCCGTGGTTGTCAACTTCGTGGCTGGCGGTCTCGTCTGGGCGCTGTTTTACAACTGGCTGTATGGTCGCGTTGAAGGTATTAAGAAAATCATGCCGACTATCTCGATGATAGGGATTATTTTCTTCACGACCACCGCCGCCGCTGCGGGACGCGACAACCTGGTGCAGGTCGGCTTCCTGCTCTGTTTCGCCATGCTGATGCATAACCTCGGCGGTTTCCTGATTGGCTATCTGATGAGTCGCTGGATCTTTCGCATGGACGTACAGTCCGCCCGTACCGTGGCCTTTGAAGTCGGACTGCAAAACGGCGGAATGGCGTCGGGGCTTGCCGCCGCGATGGGCAAGCTGGCAACAGTGGGCCTTGCTTCCGCGGTGATGACTCCGCTTGGCAACGTCAGCGGCTCGCTGCTGGCGAACTACTGGCGCAAAAAGGACGCCCGACAGGCGCAGGCCGCCGCGAACAACCCCGCTCAAACCGTTTCTGAACATCTTTCAAAAGGATAATCACCATGACGACTATCACTCTGGAACAGGCTTTACGCGCCGTAGCGTTCGCGCTTGACCTCGCTGACTCCTGCTATGCAAAGCGCCCGCTAAGCGTAGCGGTGTGCGACGCCAGCGGGGAGCTGCTCAGCTTCGCGCGGATGGACAATGCCAAATTGTTAACCATTGAACTTACCCAGCGCAAGGCGCATACCAGCAGTCGCCTCGGCTGTACCACGCAGGCATTTTTACAGCGCCTGCAAAAAGAGCAGCTGGACATCAGTTACTTTGCCGATCCGCATTTTACCGCCCTGCCCGGCGGGGTCCCGCTTCTGTACGACGGTAAATGTCTCGGCGCCGTCGCGGTAGGCGGGCTATCGGCACAGGAAGATCACGACGCGGCGCTGGCCGTCGCAGAAAATTTGCTTAAGGAGATAGCCCAATGAAAAAGATCGCTATGCTGCACACCAGTTCAGCGACGCTCGCGATGATGCAGCAGCTGATTGCCGATATCATGCCGGAAGTGGAAGTCATGCATCTGGTGGAAGAATCCATGATCAAGCAGGTAATGAAGGCCGGAGGGGTAACGCCGAATATTGCCGCCCGCATCGCCGACTACGTGCATATTGCCGAAAAAGCGGACTGCGATATTTTCATTACCGCCTGCTCTTCTATTGGCACGGCGGTGGAACAGTGCCAGTTTCTGACGCCGCTTCAGCTCGCCCGTATTGACAACGCGATGGTCGAAGAAGCGATTGAAAAAGGCGAGCGTATCGCCGTGCTGGCAACCGTAGCGACCACGCTAAAGCCGACGCTGGATTACGTCCAGCGCAAAGTACAGGAGAGCGGTAAGCCGCGCGCCATTACCCCCATATTAATGGAAGAGGCATTCCACGCGCTGCTGGCAGGCGATATGGATACCCATGACCGAATCGTCAGTGAAGGGCTACAAAGCGCGTTTAGCCAGGCGGATGTAGTGATGCTGGCGCAAGCCTCAATGGCCCGGGTATTGCAGCAGCTCCCTGCCCCGCCGGTACCGGTCATGACCTCACCAGAAAGCGGGATTCGCTGGCTGAAAGCGCTGGCGGAGAGCTGAGTTACGGGCAAAAAAAAGGCCATCATCAGATGGCCAACCATGTCGAAACTGGACCAGCCCTTGACCATGCAGAAAGTCAGGGCTGTTTTTTTACTTATTACTTAATGACGGTTTTCAGCGCTTCGCCGATATCGGCCAGGCTGCGAACGGTTTTCACGCCAGCGGCTTCCAGAGCGGCGAATTTTTCATCCGCCGTCCCTTTACCACCCGCAATGATGGCACCCGCGTGCCCCATACGTTTGCCTTTCGGCGCGGTCACGCCGGCGATGTAGCCGACAACCGGTTTGGTCACGTGATCTTTGATGTAAGCGGCCGCTTCTTCTTCCGCGCTACCGCCGATCTCACCGATCATCACAATCGCTTCGGTCTGCGGATCTTCCTGGAACAGTTTCAGGATATCGATGAAGTTGGATCCCGGAATCGGGTCGCCGCCGATGCCCACGCAGGTGGACTGACCAAAGCCGTAGTCGGTGGTCTGCTTAACCGCTTCATAGGTCAGGGTACCGGAACGGGAAACGATGCCCACTTTACCCGGCTGGTGAATGTGGCCCGGCATGATGCCGATTTTGCATTCGCCCGGAGTGATCACGCCCGGGCAGTTCGGCCCGATCATGCGCACGCCCGCTTCGTCGAGCTTCACTTTCACGGTCAGCATATCCAGCGTCGGGATACCTTCGGTGATGGTGATAATCAGCTTAATGCCAGCATCGATAGCTTCCAGAATAGAATCTTTGCAGAACGGCGCCGGAACGTAGATGACGGATGCGGTTGCGCCGGTGGCTTCGACCGCTTCGCGAACGGTATTGAATACCGGCAGGCCCAGATGCGTGGTGCCGCCTTTGCCCGGGGTGACGCCGCCGACCATTTGCGTACCGTAAGCGATGGCTTGTTCAGAGTGGAATGTGCCCTGGCTACCGGTGAAACCCTGGCAGATAACCTTGGTGTCTTTATTAATTAAAACGGACATTATTTCCCCTCCACTGCGGCAACAACCTGCTGAGCTGCATCCGTCAGACTTTTCGCTGCAATAATATTCAGGCCGCTGTCAGCCAGTTTCTTCGCGCCCAGTTCGGCGTTGTTACCTTCCAGACGTACGACTACCGGTACGTTAACGCCCACTTCGGCAACCGCGCCGATGATGCCGTCGGCAATCAGGTCGCAGCGTACAATACCGCCGAAGATGTTAACCAGAACCGCTTTTACGTTGTCATCAGAGAGGATGATTTTGAACGCTTCAGTAACGCGCTCTTTGGTTGCGCCGCCGCCAACGTCAAGGAAGTTAGCCGGTTCGCCGCCGTGCAGCTTAACGATGTCCATGGTACCCATCGCCAGGCCCGCGCCGTTAACCATGCAACCAATGTTGCCGTCCAGCGCGACGTAGTTCAGCTCCCACTGCGCAGCCTGCGCTTCGCGCGGATCTTCCTGCGACTGGTCGCGCATTTCGCGCAGATCCGGCTGGCGGAACAGCGCGTTGCCGTCAGCGCCCAGCTTGCCGTCGAGGCAGATCAGATCGCCCTGTTTGGTGATAACCAGCGGGTTGATCTCGATCAGCGCCAGGTCACGCTCAAGGAAAATGGTCGCCAGGCCCATGAAAATTTTAGTGAACTGCTGAACCTGTTTACCTTCCAGACCCAGTTTAAACGCCAGTTCACGACCCTGGTAAGGCATCGGGCCCGCCAGCGGATCGAGGGCGATCTTATGGATCAGATGCGGAGTCTCTTCCGCCACTTTTTCGATTTCCACGCCGCCTTCGGTGGAGGCCATGAAGACCACGCGACGGGAGCTGCGGTCAACTACCGCGCCCAGGTATAGCTCTTTATCGATATCGGTCGCGGCTTCAACCAGAATCTGGTTAACCGGCTGGCCGTTCGCATCTGTTTGATAGGTGACGAGGCGTTTGCCCAGCCAGTGCTCAGCAAATGCGCGAATGTCTTCTTTGCTTTTTACTACCTTCACACCGCCCGCTTTACCGCGGCCACCAGCGTGAACCTGACATTTCACTACCCACGGACCCGCGCCGATTTTAGAAGCGGCTTCTTCTGCTTCACGCGGAGTAGTACAGGCATAACCCACCGGCGCCGGTAAGCCATAGCGGGCAAAAAGTTGTTTTGCCTGATATTCATGTAAGTTCATGTGTTCAGTCCATCCTTCAGGGAATAATTATCTTTAAACCTGTAGGCCTGATAACGGCGCCAGGGCGCGTTATCCGGCCTACGGTAGGTAATACTCTTGCTGACTACACGTCCAGCAGCAGACGAGTCGGGTCTTCCAGCAGCTCTTTAATCGCTACCAGGTAGCCTACCGATTCACGTCCGTCGATCAGACGGTGGTCGTAGGAGAGCGCCAGGTACATCATCGGCAGAATTTCTACCTTACCATTCACCGCCATCGGGCGATCTTTAATGGCATGCATACCCAGAATCGCGCTCTGCGGCGGGTTGATGATCGGCGTGGACATCAGTGAACCGAATACGCCGCCGTTGGTAATGGTGAAGTTACCGCCGGTCAGATCGTCTACGGTCAGCTTGCCGTCGCGGCCTTTTACTGCCAGCTCTTTAATTTTCTTCTCGATATCCGCCATGCCCAGCAGGTCGACATCGCGCAGAACCGGCGTTACCAGGCCGCGCGGCGTAGAGACCGCCATGCTGACGTCGAAGTAGTTGTGGTACACCACGTCATCGCCATCGATAGAGGCGTTCACTTCCGGGTAGCGCTTCAGCGCTTCCACTACCGCCTTCACGTAGAAGGACATAAAGCCCAGACGGATACCGTGACGTTTTTCAAACGCTTCGCCGTACTGCTTACGCAGATCCATAATCGGCTTCATGTTGACTTCGTTGAAAGTCGTCAGCATGGCGGTAGAATTTTTCGCTTCCAGCAGACGCTCGGCAACGCGCTTGCGCAGACGGGTCATCGGCACGCGTTTTTCAGAGCGATTGCCCAGCTGTGGAGCCGGAGCAGCGGCTGGCGCTGCGGCCGGGGCCTCCGCCTTCGCTGGCGCTTTCGCCAGGTGTTTCTCAACGTCTTCGCGGGTCAGACGGCCGCCAACGCCGGTGCCTTTAATGGCTGCCGCGTCGAGACTGTGTTCCGCCAGCAGACGGCGGATTGCCGGGCTCAGCGCATCGTTATTTTGCTCTTCCAGAGAAGCCTGCTGACGCTGGGCCGGAGTCGACTCTTTAGCATCAGCTTTCGCACCGGACTCTTTGCCCGCGCTGTTACCTTCGCGCAGGCGGCCGAGGATCTGACGGGAAAGCACGGTGGCGCCTTCGTCTTCAATCACCGCGTCCAGAATGCCATCCGCTGAAGCCGGTACTTCCAGTACCACTTTGTCAGTTTCGATTTCTACCAGCACTTCGTCACGAACAACCGCATCGCCCGGTTTTTTATGCCAGGTGGCAACCGTTGCGTCAGCTACGGACTCAGGCAGGTCGGGAACCAGAATATCTACGCTACTCATTATGTATCCTTTAATTAATCGACGTTCAGCGCGTCATTGACCAGATCTTGTTGCTGTTTCTGGTGAACGGACAGGTATCCTACCGCCGGAGAGGCGGAGGCCGGGCGGCCTGCATAACGCAGAGAGGCCCCAAACGGAATCACTTCACGGAAGTGATGCTGGCTGCAGTACCACGCGCCCTGGTTGAGCGGTTCTTCCTGGCACCAGACAAAATCATGCACGTGCGCATAAGGCTTCAGCGCTTCCTGTACCGCCTGATGCGGGAACGGATAGAGCTGCTCTATGCGAACGATAGCGACATCTTTTTGCTCGTTTTTACGACGCTGTTCCAGCAGGTCGTAGTAAACCTTACCAGAGCACAGCACAACCCGCTTCACTGCTTTCGGATCGAGCTGGTCGATTTCACCGATCGCTGGCTGGAAAGTGCCGTTAGCCAGTTCGTCCATGCTTGATACCGCCAGCGGGTGACGTAGCAGCGATTTCGGCGACATCACGATCAGCGGACGACGCATGCCGCGCAGCGCCTGGCGACGAAGCATATGGTAAACCTGCGCCGGGGTGGACGGTACGCAAACCTGCATATTCTGCTCAGCGCAGAGCTGCAGATAGCGCTCCAGACGCGCGGAGGAGTGCTCCGGGCCCTGGCCTTCGTAGCCGTGCGGCAGCAGCATCACCAGGCCGCACATACGGCCCCATTTCTGCTCGCCGGAGCTGATGAACTGGTCGATGACCACCTGCGCGCCGTTGGCGAAGTCGCCGAACTGCGCTTCCCAGATGGTCAGGGTGCGCGGCTCAGCGGTGGCGTAGCCGTATTCAAACGCCAGCACTGCTTCTTCCGACAGCACGGAGTCCCAGACTTTAAAATGGCCCTGGCCGTTGTGCACGTGCTGCAGCGGCGTATAGGTTGAGCCATTTTTCTGGTTGTGAATCACCGCATGGCGGTGGAAGAAGGTTCCGCGCCCGGAGTCTTCGCCGGACAGACGCACCGAAATGCCTTCATCGACCAGCGTGGCGTAGGCGAGGTTTTCCGCGCCGCCCCAGTCAAACATCTTCTCGCCGGCGGCCATAAGCTGACGATCGCCGTAGATTTTCGCCACGCGCGACTGCATTTCAACGGCTTCCGGCACCGTACTGATGCGTTTTGCCAGCTCCTGCAGACGCTTAGGTTCAACTTTGTCTGGATAGCTCTCATCCCACTCGTGGTTGAGGTACGGAGACCAGGTAAAGGAGTGCATATTCATCGGACGCCACTCCTTCACCACGCATTCGCCGGCATCCAGCGCGTCGCGGTAGAGGTTAACCTGCTCAGTGGCGTCTTCCAGCGTCGCGACGTTATCCGCTTCCAGCTTGTCAGCGTAGATTTTGCGCGGGGTCGGATGCTTTTTGATTTTCTGATACATCAGCGGCTGGGTTGCGCTCGGCTCGTCGGCTTCGTTGTGGCCGTGACGGCGGTAGCACACCAGGTCGATGAAGACATCGCGTTTAAAGGTGTTACGGAAGTCCAGCGCCAGGCGAGTCACGAAAGCGACCGCTTCCGGATCGTCGGCATTCACGTGGAAAATAGGTGCCTGGACCATTTTACCAATATCGGTACAGTACGGGGTAGAACGCGCATCCAGCGGGTTGGAAGTGGTGAAACCCACCTGGTTGTTGATAACGATGCGTACGGTACCGCCGACTTCGTAACCGCGCGCTTTGGACATGTTCAGGGTTTCCTGAACCACGCCCTGGCCGGTTACCGCGGCGTCGCCGTGAATGGTGATCGGCAGAACTTTGTTGCTGCTCGGTTCGTCGAGACGATCGAGACGAGCGCGGACGGAGCCGATAACCACCGGGCTGACGATTTCCAGATGCGACGGGTTAAACGCCAGCGCCAGGTGCACCAAGCCGCCTTCGGTTTCCATATCGGAAGAGAAGCCCATGTGGTACTTCACGTCACCGGTGCCGAGGTGTTCTTTATGTTTACCGGCGAACTCGTCGAACAGGTCCTGCGGTTTTTTACCCAGCACGTTGACCAGCACGTTCAGACGTCCGCGGTGCGCCATACCCAGCACCACTTCGCGGGTGCCGCTCTTACCCGCGTGGCGGATAATCTCTTTCAGCATCGGGATCAGCGCGTCGCCGCCTTCCAGCGAGAAGCGTTTAGCGCCCGGGAATTTCGCGCCGAGGTAGCGCTCCAGGCCTTCCGCCGCGGTCAATTCGCTGAGGAAGCGTTTTTTCTCTTCGGCGCTAAAGTTCGCTTTGCCTGCTACCGACTCAATGCGCTGCTGGATCCAGCGTTTTTCTTCGGTGGAGGTAATATGCATATATTCCGCGCCGATGGAGCCGCAGTAGGTCTGCTTAAGGGCGGAGATCAGATCGCCCAGCTTCATCGTATCTTTGCCGATGGCGAAAGAACCTACGTTATAGATCTCCTGGAAATCGGCCTCGGTCAGATCGTGGTAAGCCGGATCGAGATCCGCCACTCTCTCTTGCTGCCACAGTCCCAGCGGATCGAGATTCGCATGCTGGTGACCACGGAAGCGGTATGCGTTGATGAGCTGCAGGACTTTAACCTGCTTCACATTGGTGTCAGGGTCGGAAATCGAAGAAGTGTAACGCGAGGCATCCTTCGCCAGGCGGCGGAAATAATCACGCGTTTTGGAATGAAATTGATCCGGTTTGACTCCGGTGCCAGGTAACTGCTGGAACATAGAACGCCAGTTGGCGTCAACAGAGTCAGGATCGGTTAAGAAGTCTTCATAGAGCTGTTCTATCCAGCTCTGGTTCGAACCAGAGAGGTAAGAAGAGTCCAGCCAGGCTTTCATTGCGCCGTTCTGCATCGTGATCCCTTAAGCATTTATATGCTTATTTCGCCGTAGAAACTACCACGCACAGAAGTTGTACGTGCCGGGGTTCACTTGTTGCGGAGGAGTTGTGGTTTCGTCCGCTAAGGAACCTTTAAAAACTGCCATTAATCTTCGGCGTTCAGGCTGCGGTTGCGTTAGCTGCCTTCACTTACCCCGGTCACATAGTTCATTATGCTCCCGGGGATGCGTTCAGTTGCCGCCTTACCTCGCTCTGAACGCCTTGATTACTGGTACATATTTGGCGGTTTTTAAAGATTTCCTGCTATATCCCCCGGCGGCGCGAACGCTTGCCGGGGCTACTGCTTCGGATTGCCCGGATACGCGGTAGCGCCATCCGGGACAGACCGGGTTACTTACGCACTGCGCTGCAGCAGCATCGACTTAATATGGCCGATGGCGCGCGTCGGGTTCAGCCCCTTAGGACACACACTGACGCAGTTCATAATGCTGTGACAGCGGAATACGCTGAAAGCATCGCTCAGCCCTTCGAGGCGATCGCTGGTTTCGGTATCGCGGCTGTCGATCAGGAAGCGATACGCGGCCAGCAGGCCAGCCGGGCCGATAAACTTGTCCGGGTTCCACCAGAACGACGGGCAAGAAGTCGAACAACATGCGCAGAGAATACACTCGTACAAACCATCGAGTTTCTCACGCTGCTCTGGCGTCTGCAGATGCTCACGAGCCGGAGGATTTTGCCCATTATTCAATAAGTAAGGCTTAATCTTCTCATATTGTGCATAGAATTGCCCCATGTCTACCACCAAATCACGGATAACCGGTAATCCTGGCAGCGGACGGATAACAATTTTCTTACCCGGCTGATTCAGCGCGGAGATCGGCGTGATGCACGCCAGACCATTTTTACCATTCATGTTCAGACCGTCGGAACCGCATACCCCTTCACGACAGGAGCGACGGAACGACAGCGACGGATCTTTCTCTTTCAGCTGGATTAACGCATCCAGCAGCATCATGTCACGACCCTCTTCCGCTTCCAGGGTGTAATCCTGCATACGCGGAGCATCGTCTACGTCCGGGTTATAACGATAAACTGAAAACTCGAGTTTCATATTCCTGTCTCCGCATTAATAAGTACGAATCTTCGGCGGGAATGCCGGACGCAGTTTCGGTTCCATATTGACGCTACGACGCGTCATGGATTCCGACTCTGGCAGATACAGGGAATGGCACAGCCAGTTTTCATCATCACGATCCGGGAAGTCGAAGCGGCTATGCGCGCCGCGGCTTTCGGTACGATAATTTGCAGACATTGCGGTGGCGTAAGCGGTTTCCATCAGGTTATCCAGCTCCAGGCACTCAACGCGCTGGGTGTTGAACTCGCTGGAAGTATCATCCAGACGGGCGTTTTTCAGGCGCTCGCGGATGGCTTTCAGCTGCTCAAGGCCCTTCGCCATCGCATCCCCTTCGCGGAATACCGAGAAGTTATGCTGCATACACTCTTGCAGCGCTTTGCGGATTTCGACCGGATCTTCGCCATTCCGGGTGCCGTTCCAGCGGTTCAGACGTTCCAGAGAAGCGTCGATCTCGTCATCCGTCGCATCGCGCAGTACGCCCTGCTCGGCGATAGACTCTTGCAGATGCAGACCTACCGCGCGGCCAAAGACCACCAGGTCAAGCAGCGAGTTGCCGCCCAGACGGTTTGCGCCGTGTACCGATACGCAGGCGATTTCGCCTACCGCAAACAGCCCCGGAATCACCACGTCTTCGCCCTGCTCGTTGACGGTCAGCGCCTGGCCGCTCACTTTGGTCGGAATACCGCCCATCATATAGTGGCAGGTTGGAATGACCGGAATCGGCTCTTTCACCGGGTCGACGTGGGCAAAGGTACGGGAGAGTTCCAGGATACCCGGCAGGCGGGACTCAAGCACTTCTTTACCGAGGTGATCGAGTTTCAGCTTGGCGTGCGGGCCCCACGGACCGTCGCAGCCGCGACCTTCACGGATTTCGATCATGATGGAACGCGCCACCACGTCGCGACCCGCCAGGTCTTTCGCGTTCGGCGCATAACGCTCCATAAAGCGCTCGCCGTGTTTATTCAGCAGATAGCCGCCTTCGCCGCGGCAGCCTTCGGTCACCAGAACCCCCGCCCCGGCAATACCGGTCGGGTGGAACTGCCACATTTCCATATCCTGTACCGGAACGCCGGCGCGGATCGCCATGCCAACGCCGTCGCCGGTATTGATATGCGCATTGGTGGTGGACTGATAAATACGGCCGGCGCCGCCGGTCGCCAGCACGGTAGCGCGGGCTTTGAAGTAAACCACTTCACCTGTCTCGATGCACAGGGCGGTACAGCCGACCACCGCGCCATCGGCGTTTTTCACCAGATCCAGCGCGTACCACTCGGAGAAAATCGTGGTGTGATTTTTCAGGTTCTGCTGATAGAGAGTATGTAGCAGGGCGTGACCGGTACGGTCAGCCGCCGCAGCGGTACGTGCCGCCTGCTCGCCGCCGAAGTTTTTCGACTGGCCGCCGAACGGGCGCTGATAAATCGTGCCGTTATCGAGACGCGAGAACGGCAGACCCATATGGTCCAGCTCCAGAATCGCTTCCGGGCCGGTTTTACACATATATTCGATGGCATCCTGATCGCCAATGTAGTCCGACCCCTTAACGGTGTCGTACATGTGCCATTCCCAGTTATCTTCATGGGTATTACCGAGCGCGACGGTGATACCGCCCTGTGCGGAAACGGTATGGGAACGGGTCGGGAAAACTTTGGAGAGCAGCGCACAGCTTTGGCCGCTCTGGGAAATCTGCAGCGCCGCGCGCATACCTGCGCCACCGGCACCAATCACAACTGCATCAAATTCTCTGACAGGCAATTTCATTACACACCCCACACCACAACAAATCCATAAAGAACGTAAGCCACCAGCGCAACAACGATCAGCAGTTGCAGAATTAAGCGCACGGCCAGTGGTTTAACGTAGTCCGTTAACACCTGCCACATGCCGATCCAGGCGTGGATCAGAATGGAAACGAGAGCCAGCAGGGTGAAGACTTTAGTGAACGCAGAGGAGAAAAAGCCCGTCCAGACTTCCCATGAAATTTCACCGGTGGTGGCAAAGAAGCCAACCATATAGATGATGTAGAGGGTCAGAACGATAGCGGTAGCACGGACCAGAATAAAGTCATGTACGCCGTTGCGTCCTAGTGCTGAGGCGTTGCTTACCATACGAGGACTCCTGCGAGAAGTGAAAGCACGACAGTAATAACAAAAGAAATTTTGGCGGAGCGTGTCCCTGATTCGAGAGTTTCTGCAAGATAGCCAAAATCCATCAGCAGATGGCGGATACCGACCACTGCGTGATACGCCAGCGCGGTCAGGATGCCCCACATGATGAATTTCACAAAGAAGCTATCCATAATGGATGCCGCTGTGAGGAAACCTTCGGGAGAGGAAAGGCTGGTGCCCAGCAGCCAAAGCAGAATCCCGATCGCCACGAAGGTGATCACTCCGGATACGCGATGGAGAATGGACGCTATCGCCGTGATTGGGAACCGGATCGTTTGCAGATCCAGATTGACAGGTCTTTGTTTTTTCACATTTCTTACCATGAATAACGCCCACATGCTGTTCTTATTGTTTCCTTCCTCCGGTCTGCTTGCGGGTCAGACAGCGTCCTTATCTATAACTAAAAGTCATGTTAAAACGCCTTTCCAGGAGTTAAAGCGTGACAAAATAACGCTGGGTGGCTCGGGATTGCAGGGTGTTCCGGAGACCTGGCGGCAGTATAGGCCGTTCACAAAATCATTACAATTAACCTACATATAGTTTGTCGGGTTTTCTCCCGAACAGTGATCTATGTCACGATAACAACATATTTTTAATTTTTAATCATCTGATTTGACAAATATTAAACATTATTGTTACAACCATTACCAGATAAATGCAATAATACGCAAAAGTTATGGGGTCACTCTTTTACCTGAG
Organism: Klebsiella sp. HMSC09D12; assembly: GCF_001808475.1. Taxonomy (NCBI): domain Bacteria; kingdom Pseudomonadati; phylum Pseudomonadota; class Gammaproteobacteria; order Enterobacterales; family Enterobacteriaceae; genus Klebsiella; species Klebsiella sp. HMSC09D12. The sequence continues at coordinate 178,493 of NZ_KV793483.1, forward strand.
AATAAGTTATGCAACAGTGAGAGAGTATTGACCGATGTAATCAGGACAGTTATTAGTGGTATATAGTTTTATAATATTCGGGCTGCTAAAACGCTGATTTGCTGCTGTTTCATCGTAGGCTGAAGACGTACCATCAAGCGCCCTTGCTCTGTACCCTGCCCCTTTCGCGACGCAGAGCGATGTGCAACATAACAAACTGGTAACGTCATCTGCTACGGGCCGAATGCAAATCCACCACCCCGGCAGTCTTAAGCAATAAAGGCGCTAAGGAGACCATAAATGTCTGATGCTAAAGCAAAAATCACCCTGGGTGGTGATACTGCTATTGAACTGGATGTGCTAAAGGGCACTCTCGGTCAGGATGTTATTGATATTCGTAGTCTTGGTTCAAAAGGCGTATTTACTTTTGACCCTGGTTTCACCTCAACCGCATCCTGCGAATCTAAAATCACCTTTATCGACGGTGATGAAGGTATCCTGCTGCACCGCGGTTTCCCGATCGATCAGTTAGCAACCGACTCTAACTATCTGGAAGTATGCTACATCCTGTTAAACGGTGAGAAACCGACCCAGGCGCAGTACGACGAATTTAAAACCATCGTGACGCGCCACACCATGATTCACGAGCAGATCACTCGTCTGTTCCACGCGTTCCGCCGCGATTCTCATCCGATGGCCGTAATGTGCGGTATTACCGGCGCGCTGGCTGCGTTCTATCACGATTCGCTGGATGTAAATAACCCACGCCACCGCGATATCGCCGCATTCCGTCTGCTCTCCAAGATGCCGACGATGGCGGCAATGTGTTACAAATATTCCATCGGCCAGCCTTTCGTTTATCCGCGCAACGACCTCTCCTACGCGGGTAACTTCCTGAATATGATGTTCTCCACGCCGTGTGAAAAATATGAAGTGAACCCGATTCTGGAACGCGCAATGGACCGTATTCTGATCCTGCACGCCGACCACGAACAGAACGCTTCCACCTCCACCGTGCGGACTGCCGGCTCTTCCGGCGCCAACCCGTTCGCCTGCATCGCTGCAGGCATTGCTTCCCTGTGGGGACCGGCACACGGCGGCGCCAACGAAGCGGCGCTGAAGATGCTCGAAGAGATCAGCTCCGTTGAACACATTCCGGAATTCGTCCGTCGCGCGAAAGACAAAAACGACTCTTTCCGCCTGATGGGCTTTGGCCACCGCGTGTACAAAAACTATGACCCGCGCGCCACCGTGATGCGTGAAACCTGTCATGAAGTGCTGAAAGAACTGGGAACGAAGGACGATCTGCTGGAAGTGGCCATGGAGCTTGAGCACATTGCGCTCAACGATCCGTACTTCATCGAGAAGAAACTCTACCCGAACGTCGATTTCTATTCCGGTATCATCCTCAAAGCGATGGGCATTCCGTCTTCGATGTTTACCGTTATCTTCGCGATGGCGCGTACCGTGGGCTGGATTGCGCACTGGAACGAAATGCACAGCGACGGCATGAAAATCGCCCGCCCGCGTCAGCTCTATACCGGCTACGAAAAACGCGACTTCAAGAACGATATCGCCCGCTAAGTCAGCTTTCGCAGCGACAAAAAACGCGCCTGAAGGCGCGTTTTTTTATTGCTGGCAGCCCGGGCACCAGTAAAACGGCCGCGACGATAGCATGGTCCTCTCGATAATCCCGCCGCAGCGCTCGCAGACCTCACCCTGGCGATGAAAAACCTTAAAGCGAAACAGCGCGCCGTGGTGCTTATTGTCGTCCACCAGACCGCGCGTGTTATAGGACAAACGCGGGAGCTCCAGCAGCGCATGGGCCAGCGCATCGAGCTGCTTTTCATCCAGTTCAGAGGCTTTATGACGACCGGTTAGCCCGACCTGCCAGAGGATCTCCACGCGCAGATAGTTGCCCAATCCGGCAAGAAACGCCTGATCCAGCAGCAGTCCGGAGAACTGGCGGTTGCGGAATTTCGCCGACAGCAGCCGCTCTTTAACCTGTTCAACGCTAAGGCTCATATCGAGCACATCCGGTCCGACCCGCAGCAAAAATGGGTGTCGGGCGAGCTGCTCGGGCGTCAGCATTTCAATATCGGAGGCGCTGTAGAGCAAAATCGCTCTACGCGCCGTCTGCAGCCGAACGCGCAACACGCGCGTGGTTTCTGGCTGCGCCCCCGCATCCACCACTCGCCAGACGCCATACAGCTGGTTGTGGCTATACAGCGTTAATCCGCCGGAGAAATGGGTCAACAGCGCCTTACCGCGTGTTTCAATGCGCGTCACTCGCTGGCCGACAAGCTGAGATTGGTAATGTTGTAACTGCGGGAAGGCGAACCACGCCTCAGTCAGGGGTTCGCCTTTAATCGCCGCTTCCAGGCTATCCGCCGCACGGCGAATTTCCGGACCTTCCGGCATAATAATATCCTTGTGTTAATGCGTTGCGCCGCCGCCGATTTTTACGTCGCCATCCTGCTGCAGGGCAACGGCGATAGCCGTTTCCAGCGCCGCACGCACCGTCTCTACCGCCATACTGGCGGCCCCGGGGTGAGCCGCGGCCTGCTCAGGCAAATACGGAATATGGATAAACCCGCCCTTCACGCCGCTGCTGTTATGCAGGCTATGCAGCAGACCGTACATCACGTGATTACAGACAAACGTCCCCGCCGTCTGCGATACCGACGCCGGGATCCCCTTGCTGCGCAGCGCGGCAACGATCGCTTTGATCGGCAGCGTGCTAAAGTACGCCGCCGGACCGTCAGCCACGATCGGTACGTCAATGGGCTGCAGACCTTTATTGTCCGGGATCCGCGCATCATCGACGTTGATCGCTACCCTTTCAACGGTGATGTCGACACGACCGCCCGCCTGACCAATCGCCAGGATCAGGCGCGGCTGCAGCTCATCCAGCGCGGCGTTCAGCGCCGTCAGGGCATCGCCGAAGACGCAGGGCAGCTGCCGCGCCACCGCCGGTTGCCCGGCAATGATAGCGCCATCCAGCTGCTTTACCACTTCCCACGAAGGGTTAACCGCTTCGCCGCCGAACGGTTCAAAACCGGTAATCAATACGCCAGCCATCATCCCTCCTTACAGGAACATCAGGAAATAGAGCAAAAATACGTTCACGATAAGCAACATAATGCCGGTCGGCACCTGGGCTTTGATCACCGCGTTTTTGTCCGGCAGCTCCAGCAGCGCGGCCGGGACGATATTGAAGTTCGCCGCCATAGGCGTCATCAGCGTTCCACAGTAGCCGGAGAACATGCCAATTGCCGCCATCACCGCCGGGTTACCGCCGTGCTGCAGCACGAGAATCGGGATCCCGACCCCTGCCGTCACGATGGGGAAAGCGGCAAACGCGTTGCCCATCACCATCGTCAGCAGCGCCATCCCAAGGGTATAGACGGCGACGGCGATAAACCGGCTGTCCACCGCCAGATAGTGCTGCGTCAGCCAGGAGATGCTGTTGCCGACGCCCGCGGCGGTAAACAGCAGCCCAAGAACCGCCAGAATTTGCGGCAAAATAAACGCCCAGCCCACAGAATCCAGCAGACGGCGAGCTTCCTGTAACGGCTGAACCGCCGTTTCATGGGTCATGCGGATAGCCATCACCAGACCAATCAACGTGCCCGCGGTCATTGAAAACAGCGTAATCAGCGTGGCGTGATTGCCCGGGCCAAAGATAGCGACCTGCAGCGAGGGCAAATTATTAAACAGCAGGACGCCGATCACCGTCACTACCGGGATCGCCAGCGCCGGGAAAAACAGCCGATTGCCGAGGCGCGCGGCGCTGGCGCTGCGTTCTTCCTGCGAGCTCTGGTGATAACGACCGAGACGCACGCCGCCAAATCCGGCGATCAGCGCCAGCACCACGACCACCACGCCAACGCCGATGTTGACGAGGCGCTTGTCGCCGACCAGGGCATAGGTCCAGTCGCCGAACAGAAAGACCACGCCGTACAGACCCCAGAACAGACCGGTTGTCAGCCTGCGCGGATTAGCCTTATCGCGCCATGACATCACCGCTACCACCAGCAGAACGACGCCCGCCAGCCAGTACAGCCAGGTTTGCTGAAAATTCATACGGCACCGCCTTTCGCCTGCCCGGCGTTAACCTTGTCCAGCTCGCGCTGGAGATGACGGTCGAGGCGCCACAGGCGGGCAGAGTGGATCAGGAAGGCGCATACCGCCGTTGGGATCCCCCACAGGGCAATATGCAGCGGCTCAGTCTGAATGCCCCCCGACTCCAGCATAAAGTTATGCATAAAGATAATCGCCCCGAAGGCAACGAAAATATCTTCGCCGAAGAACAGGCCCACGTTGTCGGTGGCCGCCGACATCGCGCGCAGGCGATAGCGGACATTTCCCGGCAAGGCGCCAAAGTTTTTTTCCGCCGCCCCTTCCGCCATCGGCGCCAGAAGCGGGCGCACCATCTGCGGATGACCGCCCAGGCTGGTAAGGCCCATCGCCGCGGTCACTTCACGCACGAAAAGATAGACGATTAGCAGACGACCGGCGGTGGCGCTGCGGATTTTCGCGATCCACGTCTGCGCGCGCTCTTTCAGACCGTGCCGCTCCAGCAGGCCAATCACCGCCAGCGGCAACAGAAGAATAAACGGCAGATTGCGGGTATTGAGAAATCCTTCACCCAGCTTCTCCAGAATGGTCGCGATCGGCATATGCGCCGTCAGACCCGTGATGATCCCGGAAACAATAACCACCAGCACCGGGTTAAAACGCAGAACAAATCCGACCACGATCGCGGCAATGCCGATCAGCGGCCAGAGAGATAATGACTCTCCCATAATTACATCCTGTATGTTGTTGTGAAGTGTTGTTTGTTGTTAATTTATTGATTAATAATATTATTTTTATTCTTCTGCTTCCGCGCTCACCTGAATGTTACGTCCGGCGAACGCCGCGCGCAGGCGACGCGCAAAATCCAGCGCATGCTCGCCGTCGCCGTGCAGACAAACGGTTTCCGCCACCACGTGCGCCCATTCGCCGGTGATGCTGCGTACCCGGCTGTGCTGCACCATTTCCAGCGTTTGCGCCAGCGACTGCTCTTCACTCTCGATCAATGCCCCAGGCTGGGTGCGCGGCACCAGGCTACCGTCCGCCAGATAGCCGCGGTCGGCGAAGACCTCCTGGCGGGTGGTCAGTTGATAACGCTGCCCGGCGCGAATCAGCTCGCTGCCCGCCAGGCCCACCAGCACCAGACCGGCGTCAACGTCATATACCGCTTTGGCGATAGCGTCAGCAAGCTGCGGATCTTTTGCCGCCTGGTTATAGAGCATGCCGTGCGGTTTGACGTGCTGTAGTTCGCCGCCCTGCGCGCGCACCAGCGCCGCCAGCGCGCCCACCTGATACAGCGTTTGCGCATAAACCGTCTCCGGCGGCAGCTGCATCGCCGTGCGGCCAAAATTTTCCCGGTCGGGGAAGCTGGGGTGCGCGCCCACCGCGACGCCATATTTCAGCGCTTCGCGCACGCACTGCAGCATCATCACCGCATCGCCCGCATGGAAACCGCAGGCGATATTGGCGGAGGAGACCAGCTGCAGTAGCGCGCTATCGTTGGCGCAGCCTTCGCCAAGGTCGGCGTTTAAATCAATCTTCATCGTTCAGTCTCCATGCCAGTTGTTCAAAATAACGTTGCCGGTCGGCGCGCGCCTTCAGCGCCTCCTCCAGAGAGCAGGGAACAAAGTGGATCGGCTGCCCCAGCGGGATTTGCGCCAGCTGATACATATCGGCCTCGATAATCGTCGCGATGCGCGGGTAACCGCCGGTGGTCTGGGCATCGTTCATCAGTACGATAGGTTGACCGTTATGCGGAACCTGCACCACGCCAGGCAGCAGACCGTGCGAAAGCATCTCGCGATCGGTCGTCCGCTTCAGCGGTTGCCCCTGCAGACGATAGCCCATGCGGTTGCTCTGCGGGCTAAGCTGCCACGGCGAACGCCAGAAAGTGTCCTGCGACACGCTGTCAAACTCCTGATACTCGGGGCCGGGCAGCGCGCGGATGCGGTTGCCGATGGGCAGTTGCTTCACCCCGCGCGGCCCGCGGAACTGCTTATCCGATTTCCCCAGCTTCAGTCGGTCTCCATCCTGCAAACGTCGACCTTCCAGACCGCCAATACCCACTTTCAGATCGGTACTGCGCGAGCCCAGCACCTTCGGCACCGCGATGCCGCCCGCCACTGCCAGATAGCTGCGCACGCCGTGCTGTGGATTCTTGAGCACCAGACGCTGCCCGGCCTTGACCGCCGTCCGCCAGCCCACCCACACCGGCTCGCCGTCAAGCTTCGCCTCGCAGGCGGCGCCGGTGAGCGCGAACCAGCCGCTGCGTTCAAATTGAATATCCACCTGGCCCAGCGTGATCTCCAGAGCCGCGGCATTGGCCCCGTTGCCCACCAGCAGATTCGCGGTAACCAGCGCCGGTTTATCCATCGCACCGCAGCGGCTGATGCCCAGCTGACGCAGACCTTCACGCCCGCCGTCCTGCACCGAGGTATACATCCCGGCACGGATGATTTTTAACATACGCCCTCCTTTTGCGGGACGAAACGCACTCTGTCGCCGGAGCGCAGCAGCACCGGCTCCTTGCGCTTCGGATCAAATAGCGCCAGCGGCGTTCGGCCCAGCAGCTGCCAACCTCCCGGCGTCGCCAGCGGATAAATCCCGGTCTGCGCTCCGCCGATCCCTACCGAACCCGCCGGCACCAGCAGGCGCGGTTCCGCCCGCCGCGGCATCGCCAGGCGCTCCGGCAGGCCGCCGAAGTAGGGGAACCCCGGCTGGAAGCCGAGGAACCACACCACGTACTCCACCGATGAATGCAGCTCCACCACCTGCTTTTCGCTCAGTCCGCTGTGGCGAGCCACTTCCCCCAAATCCGGACCGCCTTCGCCGCCGTAAACGACCGGCACCAGAATCTCCCGCGATTCCGGTTCGAGCGTATCGCACTCCTCCCACCAGATTTGCAGGCGCTCGATCGCGTCCCACGCCGTCTGCTGGGGATTTCGCAGTATCACGGTAATGTTGTTCATACCCGGAACGGCTTCCACCACCTCGGTATGACCAACCAGCCGTTGGGCTAATCGCCAGATCCGCTTCTGACTCTCCAGCGTCACCGGAGGTTCAAGCTCCAGGACGACTGCCGTTTCACCTAATAAATAACAACGCGCTCGCTGCACTTTTACCTCCGTTCATCAGGCCGGGTTCGGGATATCAATAAAGGTGACATCCAGCTCGGTATTTTCCGTCAGCCATTCGCTTAACGCGCGAATTCCGCCACGCTCGGTGGCATGATGTCCGGCGGCGTAAAAATGCAGCCCCTGCTCGCGCGCCGAATGGATGGTTTGCTCTGAAACTTCGCCGGTAATAAATGCATCAACGCCAAAGCGGGCTGCGCTGTCGATAAAGCTCTGGCCGCCGCCGGTACACCACGCCACGCGGGCCACTTTGTCCGGCCCGGTGTCGCCGCACCACAGCGGTTTGCGCCCCAGCCGCGCTTCAATCCACGACGCCAGTTCCAGGCCCGAGACCGCCATCGACAGTTCGCCCCACGGCACCAGCGGTTCAATTTCGCCCATCACATTAATGCCGAGCAGCGACGCCAGCTGGGCGTTATTGCCCAGCTCCGGATGGGCATCAAGCGGCAGATGCCAGCCGTAAAGGTTGATGTCGTTAGCCAGCAGCGTTTTGAGGCGGTTACGCTTCATGCCGCGAATAATCGGCGACTCGCCTTTCCAGAAGTAGCCGTGGTGGACGATGACCGCATCCGCCTCAAGACGGACGGCCTCATCAAGCAGCGCCTGGCTGGCGGTTACGCCGGTGACGATTTTCCGAACCGTCTCGCGACCTTCCACCTGGAGCCCATTGGGTGCGTAATCACTGATGGCCGCGCTATTGAGTTTTTCATTAATCAGTTGTTCCAGTTCACTATTTTTCATTGCCGTTCCACCAGGTCATCGTTTTATGCAGAGGAATAACATAACGGTATCCGCCCAATCCGTCGATAGTCCTGCCGCGTCGCCGCCAATTTTGCCCATTCACAAAATCCCGCAATTTGTCTACTCACTCCCTCGCGCATTCGTGTATATTTATGCACTATTACAGCATATTAAATAACCAGAAAGCCTATAAGGCCATGAATATCACTAGCGAGTGGCTATTCATGCAGAAAGATCGACTTTCATTTTTATGGCAGGACAAAGCGTTTCATGAACACACAATCTTCACAGCCGCGGGCGATTTATTACGTCGTCGCGCTGCAAATCTGGGAATACTTCAGTTTTTACGGCATGCGCGCGCTGCTCATTCTTTATCTCACCAATCAGCTCAAGTATGACGATAATCATGCCTATGCGCTGTTCAGCGCCTACTGTTCTTTAGTCTACGTCACGCCGATTCTCGGCGGCTTCCTGGCCGATAAGCTGCTGGGCAACCGTATGGCAGTGATGCTCGGCGCGCTGCTGATGGCCATCGGCCATCTGGTGCTCGGCGCCAGCGAAATCGCCCCCACCTTTCTCTATCTGTCGCTGGCGATTATTGTCTGCGGCTACGGGCTGTTTAAATCCAACGTCAGCTGTCTGCTCGGTGAACTGTATGAACCCACAGACCCGCGTCGCGATGGCGGTTTTTCGCTGATGTACGCGGCGGGCAACGTCGGGTCTATCGTCGCGCCAATCGCCTGCGGCTACGTACAGCAAGAGTACAGCTGGGCGATGGGCTTCGCGCTGGCGGCCGTTGGCATGATTGCCGGGCTGGTGATTTTCCTCAGCGGTAATCACCATTTCCGCCACACCCGGGGCGTGAATCGCGAAGCGCTGCGGGCGCGGAGTTTTGTCTTACCGAACTGGGGCTGGCTGCTGGTTCTGCTGATCGCCGCGCCGCTGCTGATCACCGTGCTGTTCTGGCAGGAGTGGTCGGTGTACGCGCTGATTGTCGCGACGGTGATTGGTCTGGCGGTACTGGCGCGGATCTACCTGCGGGCAGAGACCGCCAGGCAGCGTAAAGAGCTGCGCCTGATTATGGTGCTCACCTGCTTCAGCCTGCTGTTCTGGGCCTTTGCGCAGCAGGGCGGCAGCTCCATCAGCCTGTACATCGACCGTTTTGTTAACCGTCATTTTATGGGCTATGAGATTCCGACCGCGATGTTCCAGTCGGTCAATGCCTTTGCGGTGATGCTCTGCGGGGTGGTTCTGGCGTGGCTGGTGAAAGAAAACATCAACGGCAACCGTACCGTGCGCATCTGGGGTAAGTTCGCGCTGGGCCTTGGCCTGATGAGCGCCGGGTTCTGCATCCTGACCCTTAGCGCACGTTGGTCAGCCGCCTATGGGCACTCCTCAATGCCGCTGATGGTGCTGGGCCTGGCGGTGATGGGGTTTGCCGAACTGTTTATCGACCCGGTGGCGATGTCGCAGATTACCCGTATCGAGATCCCCGGCGTGACCGGCGTGCTGACCGGCATATATATGCTGCTCTCCGGCGCTATCGCCAACTATCTGGCTGGGGTTATTGCCGATCAAACCTCGCAGGGATCGTTCGACGCCGCCGGAGCCATCAACTATTCAATTAATGCCTACATTGAGGTGTTCAGCCAGATAACCTGGGGCTCGCTGGCCTGCGTCGGCCTGGTGCTGGCTATCTGGCTGTATCACTCCGTTAAGATCAGGGCTCGCCGCCTGGCGATGGAGTCTTAACTTCTCTGGCGGCTTCCCAGGCCGCCAGCGTCTCCAGCCGCGCCTGTTTGTGATCGACAATCGGGCGCGGATAATCCAGCGTTACGCCCTGTTTCTCCGCCCACAGCCACGGTTGATGCAGCGCTTTCTCAGGCACCCCGGCCAGCTCCGGTAGCCATTGACGAATAAACTGCCCCGCTTTGTCGAAGCGCTCTCCCTGGGTCGTAGGGTTAAAAATACGAAAATAGGGCGCGGCATCGGTGCCGGTCGAAGCCGCCCACTGCCAGCCGCCGTTATTCGCCGCCAAATCGCCATCTATAAGCTGTTCGATAAAATAGCGCTCCCCCAGCCGCCAGTCGATGCGCAGATCTTTCGCCAGAAAACTGGCGACAATCATCCGCAGGCGGTTATGCATCCAGCCGGTCGCATTAAGCTGACGCATCGCGGCGTCGACAATCGGGAAGCCGGTTTGCCCACGCTGCCAGGCCTGAAGCGCGGTTTTATCGTCCAGCCAGGCAACCTTATCGGTCCAGCCAATAAAAGGCCGACCTTTACACAAGTCCGGGCAGTAAACCATCAGGTGGCGATAAAACTCGCGCCAGATAAGCTCGTTGAGCCATACCGCTCCGGCTTCGCCATCCAGCGCCCGCGGCAGCTCCACCAGTAAGCGGTGCAGACACTGGCGCGGCGAGAGCGCGCCCACCGCCAGGCACGGCGACAGCCGGCTGGTCCCTTCGATGGCCGGAAAATCGCGCTGCTGTTCATATTCGGCGGCCTTTTGCTGGCAGAAGCCGCGAAGCCGGGCGATAGCGCTTTTTTCATCCGCGGCGAACAGTTCGCTATCAAATGACGTCTGTGGAAAATCTATTTTTACTGCAGACGAGGCTGTGATGGGCCCACCCGCACGGACTTTCGGCGCGGCGACGCACTCCGGCAGCGCCTCCTGTAAACGCCGAATAAAAGCATTTTTAAACGGCGTAAATACCTTATACATTTCGCGGCTGCCGGTCAGCACGCTGCCGGGCGACAGCAGCACGCTGTCATCAAACCCCTGACAGGTCACCTCTGCTAAGGTTCTCTCCACCGCCGCATCGCGCTGGCGCTCATTGATTTCATACTGGTAGTTGTAAAACAGATGCGTCACCTGCTGCTGCCGGCAAATGCTGACGAGTAGCTCTACGCTGGCGGTGAAATCTTCAGCATGTTCAATCTGCAGCGGGATCCCCTTTTCGGCCAGCGCCGCTTGCAGGCTGTGCAGATGGCTGACCATAAACGCCGCCTGGCGCGGCGCCATACCGTGCTGACGCCATTGCCCTGGCGTGGCGATGAATAATCCCAGCACCCTGGCATGCGGATCGCGGCAGGCGGCGGCGAGCGCCAGGTTATCGTGGATGCGCAAATCCGCGCGAAACCAGACCAGATGGGTGGCCATAACATTCCTTTCATCATGAAAATTGATAAGTTCGACGTATATTTAATCCTCCCGCAGGTTAACCTTCGGGGAGTGAATAAGTGTAAGCCACTCATGGCAAAAAAAAACCGCCGGATAAACCGGCGGCATGATGATAAAGCAATCTGTTGGCATGCTGTGTCGCGAGTCTGGCGGAGGAGACAGGGTAAATAAACCGCAATCTCAATACATTAGCCTGTTTCCACGGCGCGCACGCGCTGAGCCATAAGCCGTTATTAATAAAAATCTGCGGAGGCTTTTTCGGCCTGCGCCATCCATACCGGCTGTTCGCTGGTCTTTGCCCACACGCGGTGCAGCCAGCTGTAAAAACGGGCGCGATCTTTCCAGAACAGCATCACCGGCAGCGCCAGTACGCCAGCCGCCACGGCGAAAGCGCGACGCGCAAAGATGATATGAGCAGGATAAGTTTTGTACAACGCCATAATTTCTCTCCCCTTTGTCAGGCCGGCAAGTAAAGCCGGTAAAGTTAATCTGTTTCTCTGCTTAAAATAGTACCGCTTTGGCTGTAATTTTACTACTCATCCGACCACTAAAAAACGCCTATTCAGGATTTATTTACATTCATCCGGTAATTAAGTTACATAAAGGTTAAATTAATACTAATCATTAGTTAAATTGTGGTTTTGGCCATTTTTATATTTTTTTTACACCCCCGTGGCTGATTTTTGCGAAATCTTTGCGCCCGACTTCCTATTCTCCTCGTAAATCAAAAAAGACATCCGGAGGTGGATTGTGACTACAGGCGTAATCGCTGGCGTAGCGCTGGTGTTCCTGTTGCTGGTTTATCTGGTTTATGCCCTGATACATGCGGAGGCATTCTGATGGCCGCTCAAGGTTTTTTACTCATCGCGACTTTTATTCTGCTACTAATGATCCTCGCTCGTCCGCTGGGTACGGCGCTGGCGACGATGATCAATGATATGCCGCTACCGGGTCTGGCCCGGATTGAACGCGGTTTATGGCAGGCAGCGGGGATTCGTTCGCAGGAGATGAACTGGCTCCAGTATTTAGTGGCGATTCTGCTGTTTAACGCGCTGGGTCTGGCGGCGCTGTTCGCTCTGCTGATATTTCAGGGCTCTCTGCCGCTCAACCCGCAGCATCTGCCCGGTCTGTCATGGGATCTGGCGCTGAATACGGCGGTGAGCTTTGTCAGTAACACCAACTGGCAGGCCTATGCCGGTGAAGCCACCATGAGTAGCCTTAGCCAGATGGCCGGGCTGGCGGTGCAAAACTTCCTCTCCGCCGCTACCGGCATCGCGGTGATCTTTGCCCTCACCCGCGCATACGCCCGGCAGAAAGTCACCGCTCTGGGCAACGCCTGGGTCGATCTGACCCGCATTACTCTCTGGGTGCTGCTGCCGATTTCGCTGCTGATTGCGCTGTTCTTTATCCAGCAGGGCGTGCCGCAAAGTTTATCGCCGAATCAGGAATTTACCTCGCTTGAAGGGGTACGCCAGATGCTGCCGTTGGGGCCGGTGGCTTCGCAGGAAGCGATAAAAATGCTGGGTACCAACGGCGGCGGCTTCTTTAACGCCAACTCGGCGCATCCCTTTGAAAACCCCACCGCGCTGACCAACCTGGTGCAGATGCTGGCGATCTTTCTCATTCCGGCGGCGCTGTGCTTCGCTTTCGGTGAGGCGGTGGGCGATCGCCGTCAGGGTCGGGCGATTCTGTGGGCGATGACGCTCATCTTCATCGTCTGCGTGGCGGTAGTGATGTGGGCAGAAACCCGCGGCAACCTTCACTTGCTGAGCCTTGGCGCCGACAGCAGTAGCAACATGGAAGGCAAAGAGAGCCGGTTCGGTATTCTCGCCAGCAGCCTGTTTGCCGTGGTCACCACCGCCGCGTCCTGTGGGGCAGTCAACGCCATGCACGACTCCTTTACCGCGCTGGGCGGGATGGTCCCTATGTGGCTGATGCAGATAGGCGAAGTGGTCTTCGGCGGCGTCGGCTCGGGTCTGTACGGCATGCTGCTGTTCGTGATGCTGGCCGTGTTTATCGCCGGGCTGATGATTGGCCGCACCCCGGAATACCTCGGGAAAAAAATCGACGTCCGCGAAATGAAAATGATCGCGCTGGCGATCCTCGTTACCCCGACGCTGGTACTCCTCGGCACGGCGCTGGCGATGCTGACCGAGGCCGGTCGCGCGGGCATGTTTAACCCCGGGCCGCATGGCTTCAGCGAAGTACTGTATGCCGTCACCTCAGCGGCGAACAACAACGGCAGCGCCTTTGGCGGCCTCAGCGCGGCAACACCGTTCTGGAACCTGCTACTGGCATTCTGCATGCTAGTCGGCCGCTTCGCGGTGATTATCCCGGTGATGGCGATTGCCGGTTCGCTGGTGACGAAGAAAATTCAGCCCGCCGGCAGCGGCACGCTCGCCACCCATGACGCGCTGTTTATCGGCCTGCTGATCGGCACCGTACTGTTGGTCGGCGCCCTGACCTTTATTCCCGCGCTGGCGCTCGGCCCGCTGGCAGAACATTTTTCCTTACTTTAAGCGATTGCGGAGCAACCTGTTATGAGTCGCAAATCATTAGCCCTGCTGGAGCCGACGCTGGTGCGTCAGGCCCTGCTCGACGCCGTGAAAAAACTGAGCCCTGCCGTACAGTGGCGTAACCCGGTGATGTTTATCGTCTGGATCGGCAGCCTGCTCACCACCCTGCTGGCCATTGCCATGGCGAGCGGGCAAATCGCCGGCAGCGCCGGATTTACCGCCGCTATTAGTCTCTGGCTGTGGTTCACCGTCCTGTTCGCCAACTTCGCCGAAGCGATGGCGGAAGGCCGCAGTAAAGCGCAGGCCAACAGCCTCAAAGGTGTCAAAAAGACCGCCTTTGCCCGTAAGCTGCGCGCGCCGCAGCACGATGCGCAAATTGACCACGTCCCCGCCGAAGAGCTGCGTAAAGGTGACGTGGTGCTGGTGGAAGCGGGAGATATTATCCCCTGCGATGGCGAAGTTATCGAAGGCGGCGCATCGGTAGATGAGAGCGCCATTACCGGTGAGTCCGCGCCGGTTATCCGCGAATCCGGCGGCGACTTCGCCTCGGTGACCGGCGGGACGCGTATTCTCTCCGACTGGCTGGTGATCCGCTGTAGCGTCAACCCGGGCGAAACCTTCCTTGACCGGATGATCGCCATGGTTGAAGGTGCTCAGCGCCGCAAGACGCCGAACGAAATTGCGCTAACCATCCTGCTTATTGCCCTGACGCTGGTATTCCTGCTGGCCACCGCCACTATCTGGCCCTTCTCCGCCTGGAGCGGTAATGCGGTCAGCGTAACGGTACTGGTGGCGCTGCTGGTATGCCTGATCCCCACCACTATTGGGGGCCTGCTGTCGGCCATCGGCGTTGCCGGGATGAGCCGCATGCTCGGCGCGAACGTCATCGCCACCAGCGGCCGCGCGGTTGAGGCGGCGGGCGACGTCGACGTCCTGCTGCTGGACAAAACCGGCACCATTACCCTCGGCAACCGCCAGGCTTCGGCATTCCTGCCTGCGCAGGGCGTGGAAGAGAAAACCCTTGCCGATGCCGCCCAGCTGTCGTCGCTGGCCGATGAAACGCCGGAAGGCCGCAGCATCGTCGTCCTGGCCAAACAGCGCTTTAACCTGCGCGAGCGCGATCTCCAGTCGCTGCATGCCACCTTTGTGCCGTTTACCGCCCAGACCCGGATGAGCGGCATCAACATCGACCAGCGGATGATCCGCAAAGGTTCCGTAGATGCCATCCGCCGCCACGTTGAGGCCAACGGCGGCCACTTTCCGGCCGATGTCGATAAGCAGGTTGAAGAAGTGGCGCGTCTTGGCGCGACGCCGCTGGTGGTCGCCGAAGGCGAGCGGGTGCTGGGGATTATCTCGCTGAAAGATATCGTGAAAGGCGGCATCAAAGAGCGTTTTGCCCAACTGCGTAAAATGGGGATTAAAACGGTGATGATCACCGGCGATAACCGACTGACCGCCGCCGCTATCGCCGCGGAAGCCGGAGTGGACGACTTTCTCGCCGAAGCGACGCCGGAGGCCAAGCTGGCGTTGATCCGCCAGTATCAAGCGGAAGGTCGGCTGGTGGCGATGACCGGCGACGGTACCAACGACGCCCCGGCGCTGGCGCAGGCCGACGTGGCGGTCGCGATGAACTCCGGTACCCAGGCGGCGAAAGAGGCGGGCAATATGGTGGATCTCGACTCTAACCCCACCAAACTGATCGAGGTCGTACATATCGGTAAACAGATGCTGATGACCCGCGGATCCCTGACCACCTTCAGTATCGCCAACGACGTGGCGAAGTACTTTGCCATCATTCCGGCCGCCTTTGCCGCCGTCTATCCGCCGCTGGCGATGCTCAACGTGATGCATCTGCACTCGCCCTCTTCGGCGATCCTGAGCGCGGTGATTTTTAATGCGCTGATTATCATCTTCCTGATCCCGCTGGCGCTGAAGGGCGTGAGCTATAAGCCGCTGACGGCCTCGGCGATGCTGCGCCGCAACCTGTGGGTCTACGGCCTGGGCGGACTGCTGGTGCCCTTTATCGGTATCAAAGCTATCGACCTGTTATTGACCCTGACCGGGCTGCTGTGAGGAAAAAACCATGTCATTCATTCGTCCTGCCCTTGTACTGTTTATTCTGTTAACGCTGCTCACCGGCGGCGTCTACCCGCTGTTGACCACCGCGCTGGGACAATGGTGGTTCCCACAGCAGGCCAACGGCTCGCTGGTGCGGATTGACGGCGAAGTGCGCGGTTCCCGTCTCATCGGGCAGAACTTTACCGCGCCGGGCTATTTCCAGGGCCGCCCTTCCGCCACGGCGGAGATGCCGGATAACCCGCTGGCCTCCGGCGGCAGCAACCTGGCCGCCAGCAATCCGGCGCTGGACAACGCCATCAGCGAACGGGTGCAGGCCCTGCGCGCCGCCAATCCGGACGCCAGCGCCACGGTTCCGGTGGAGCTGGTCACCGCCTCGGCGAGCGGACTGGATTACAGCCTGACGCCTGCCGCCGCCCTGTGGCAGGCGCCGCGCGTCGCCAAAGCGCGACAGCTCAGCGTGGAGCAGGTCACGCAACTGGTGAACGAGGCAACGCAAAAACCGTTGCTCAGTTTTCTCGGCCAACCTGTGGTAAATATACTGCAGCTGAATATGTCGCTGGATGCCCTGAAGGATAAGTAAGATGAGTGATGAGCCGCTGCGTCCGGACCCTGATCGCCTGCTGCAACACGCCGCCGCCCCGCATCGCGGTAAGCTAAAGATATTTTTCGGCGCCTGCGCTGGGGTCGGTAAAACCTGGGCGATGCTGGCGGAAGCGCAGCGGCTGCGCGCCCAGGGGCTGGATATCCTGATTGGCGTGGCGGAAACCCACGGGCGTAAAGAGACGGCGGCGATGCTTGAGGGGCTGAGTACCCTGCCCCAGCGCCGCCTTTCCCACCGCGGGCGCTACGTGAAGGAGTTTGACCTTGACGGCGCCCTGGCCCGCCGCCCGGCGCTGATCCTGGTCGATGAGCTGGCGCACAGCAACGCGCCCGGATCGCGTCATCCTAAACGCTGGCAGGACGTCGAAGAGCTGCTGGAAGCCGGCATCGACGTGTTTACCACCGTTAACGTTCAGCACCTCGAGAGCCTGAACGATGTCGTCAGCGGCATCACCGGCGTGCAGGTTCGCGAAACCGTCCCCGATCCGTTTTTCGACGCCGCCGACGATGTGGTGCTGGTTGACCTGCCTCCGGACGATCTGCGTCAGCGGCTCAATGAAGGTAAAGTCTATATCGGCGGTCAGGCTGAGCGGGCCATTGAAAACTTCTTTCGCAAGGGCAATCTCATCGCCCTGCGCGAGCTGGCGCTACGCCGTACTGCCGATCGAGTCGATGAGCAGATGCGCGCCTGGCGCGATCGCCAGGGCCAGGAAAAAGTCTGGCATACCCGCGACGCCATTTTGCTCTGCATCGGCCATAACACCGGCAGCGAAAAGCTGGTGCGCGCCGCAGCCCGGCTGGCCGCCAGATTGGGCAGCGTCTGGCATGCGGTGTATGTTGAAACCCCGTCGCTGCACCGCCTGTCGGAGGCGAAGCGGCGGGCGATTCTCGCCGCGCTCAGGCTGGCGCAGGAGCTGGGAGCGGAAACCGCCACCCTCTCCGATCCATCCGAAGAGAAGGCCGTTCTGCACTACGCCCGCGAACATAATCTCGGCAAGATAGTGATTGGCCGCCAGCAGAAAAGGCGCTGGTGGGATCGCGGCGGCTTCGCCGATCGGCTGGCCCGTCACGCCCCGGATCTCGATCTGGTGGTGATCGCGCTGGATGAAAAAGCCGCCTCCCTGCCGGCTCGCGCCAGCGATAGCCGGACGGCGATGGATAAATGGCGTCTACAGCTCCAGGGCTGCGTCGTCGCCATCGCGCTGTGCGCGGTGATTACCGTTGTCGCCATGCAGTGGCTGATGGCCTTTGAGGCCGCCAACCTGGTGATGCTGTATCTGCTTGGCGTGGTGATTATCGCTCTCGTGTATGGCCGTTGGCCGTCGGTACTGGCGACGGTGATTAACGTGGTCAGCTTCGATCTGTTTTTCGTTGCGCCGCGCGGTACGCTGGCGGTTTCAGATGTACAGTATTTACTCACCTTTGGCGTGATGCTGACCGTCGGGCTGCTTATCGGCAACCTCACCGCCGGCGTTCGCTACCAGGCGCGGGTGGCGCGCTATCGCGAGCGGCGCACCCGGCATCTGTACGAAATGTCCAAAGCGCTGGCGGTGGGCCGCAGCCGTGAAGATATCGCCGCCACCAGCGAACGGTTTATCGCCTCGACGTTTCAGGCGCGCAGTCAGCTACTGCTGCCCGATGAGATGAACCGGCTCTCTCCATTGACTCAACCCACCGCGGCCATCACCTGGGACGACGCGATCGCCCGCTGGAGCTTCGATAAGGGGCTGCCCGCCGGGGCGGGTACCGATACGTTACCCGGCGTCCCCTACCAAATCCTGCCGCTGAAAAGCGCCGCCCGTACCTGGGGGCTGGTGGTGGTGGAGCCGGCTAACCTGCGCCAGCTGATGATCCCCGAACAACAGCGCCTGCTGGAAACCTTTACCCTGCTGGTCGCCAGCGCGCTGGAGAGACTGACGCTCACCGCCAGCGAAGAGCAGGCGCGGCTGAACAGCGAGCGGGAAAGCCTGCGCAACTCGCTGCTGGCGGCGCTGTCTCATGATTTACGCACCCCGCTGACGGTGCTGTTCGGCCAGGCGGAGATCCTGACCCTCGATCTTGCCAGCGAAGGGTCGAAACACGCGCCGCAGGCCAATGAGATACGCCAGCACGTACTGAACACCACCCGGCTGGTGAATAATCTGCTGGATATGGCGCGGATCCAGTCCGGCGGATTTAATTTGCATAAAGAGTGGTTAACCCTCGAAGAGGTGGTCGGCAGCGCGCTGCGCATGCTGGAACCGGGGCTCGGTGGGCGGCATATTCAGCTCGATCTGCCGGACCCGCTGCTGCTGGTACACGTCGATGGCCCGCTATTTGAACGGGTGCTGATTAATCTGCTGGAAAACGCGGTGAAGTACACCGGGCCGCAGGCGCAAATCGGCATCGCGGCGCATGTCGACCCGCACCATTTATTGCTTGAGGTGTGGGATAACGGGCCGGGTATTCCTCCAGGGCAGGAACAGGCTATCTTTGATAAATTCGCCCGCGGCAATAAAGAGTCGGCGATCCCCGGCGTAGGCCTCGGACTGGCGATTTGTCAGGCCATCGTTGAAGTGCACGGCGGAACGATTAGCGCCGAGACGCGCCCGCAAGGCGGCGCCTGTTTCCGTGTTACACTGCCGCGAGAAGCGCCCCCTGAACTGGAAGAGTTAGCCGAGGAAATGTGATTAACGTTCTGATTATCGAAGACGAAAACGCTATCCGCCGCTTTCTGCGCACCGCGCTGGAAGCCGACGGCATGCGCGTATTTGAAGCAGAGACGCTGCAGCGCGGGCTGATCGAAGCCGCGACCCGCAAGCCGGATTTAGCTATTCTCGATCTGGGTCTGCCCGATGGCGACGGCAACGCGTTTATTCGCGAGGTTCGCCAGTGGAGCCAGATGCCGATTATCGTGCTGTCGGCGCGCACCGAGGAGCAGGACAAAATCGCCGCCCTTGACGCAGGAGCCGATGACTATCTCAGTAAACCCTTTGGCATTGGCGAGCTGCAGGCGCGACTGAGGGTGGCGATGCGTCGCCATGCCGGCGCCCAGGCCGACGAGCCGCGGGTGCGTTTTGCCGATATTGACGTTGATATCCCCGCCCGCCGCATCGTGCGCGGCGATGAAGAGATCCACCTGACGCCGATTGAGTTTCGCCTGCTGGTGGTCCTGCTCAACAACCCTGGCAAAGTGCTGACCCAGCGACAGCTGCTCAACCAGGTCTGGGGGCCAAATGCGGTGGAGCACAGCCACTACCTGCGGATTTATATGGGGCACCTGCGGCAAAAGCTGGAGGCCGACCCGGCCCGTCCGCAGCACTTGCTGACCGAAACGGGGATCGGCTATCGGTTTATGCCCTAGCCGTTGTCCCCGGCTCGCGCTTCGCTTAGCCGGGCTACAGTTCCTGCGCTGTTTCATCGCGGTGGCGCTGCGCTGACCGGGCTACGGGTTCACCGTCGACTGCGGACCGGTAGCCCGGATAAGGCGTTTACGCCGCCATCCGGGGAATGCAGACAATTACTGCCCGTAGTAGGCCCCCGCGCCGTGTTTACGCAAATAGTGTTTATCCAGCAGGGTCGCAGAGACCGGCTGTTCGTCAGCGCTTAACTGGCGGGTCCACATATTCATATAGGCAATCTCTTCCAGCACCACGGCATTATGCACCGCGTTCGCCGGATCTTTTCCCCATGCAAATGGGCCGTGGCCGTGAACCAGCGCGGCGGGCACGCTGAGTGGATCGGTATGCTGCGCGCCCAGCGTTTCGATAATCACGTGACCGGTATTGGTTTCATAATCACTGCGGATTTCATCATCGCTAAGGGGACGGGTACACGGGATCGGCCCATAAAAATAGTCGGCATGGGTGGTGCCCATCGCCAGCAGCGACCTCCCCGACTGCGCCCAAATCGTCGCATGGCGCGAATGGGTATGCACAATTCCGCCCACGCCGCTGAATGCCTTATACAGCTCGAGATGGGTCGGCGTATCCGACGAGGGCTTATAGCGTCCCTCCACCACGCTGCCGGTCGCCAGCTCCACCACCACCATATCGTCAGCGGTCATCACGGCGTATTCCACGCCGGAGGGTTTGATCACCACCAGCCCGGCGTCGCGATCGATGCCGCTGACGTTGCCCCAGGTAAAGGTCACGAGATTAAATTTCGGCAGCGCCAGATTGGCATCAAGAACCGCCTGCTTGAGGTTATCCAACATACTTCACTCCTGAATTCACAATGCCTTCATAGTGCGGTGGACGAAATGTCTGCTGGTATTTATCCGTTAGCCACGCTTTAGCGTCGGCGATTCTCTCGCTATCCAGCCCGTCGTTTTTGGCCCACATCTCAATCAGCCAGGCGCCGCGATAGTTCAGCGCCGAGAGCGTACGAAATATCTCCGTGAAATCGACGCAGCCGGTACCGAATGGCACATCGCGAAACTGCCCCAGCGAAGCGTGGGACACCGGCTGCGTATCCTTCAAATGAATGGCGGTGATTTTATGAATTCCCTTACTCAACTCTTCGGGAACATCGTTTTGCCATGCGCTTAAGTTGCCGACGTCCGGATAGACGCAAAACCACGGACTACAGACCTTCCTTTCGAGATCCAGCCAGCGGGAGATATTGCTCATAAAGGCGGTATCCATAATCTCCATCGACAGCATCACCTGCGCTTTCGCCGCTTCGGCTACCGCCCAGTTGATGCCCTCAATAAAGTATTCCCGGGTCTGCGCCGAAGAGGATTCGTAATAGACGTCATAGCCTGCCAGCTGGATGTTGCGAATACCGACGTGGCTGGCAAAATCCAGCGCATCAAGCATCAGTTCCCGCGCCTTGAGCCGGGTCTCACGATTGACGCTACCAAAGGGATGGCTGCGGTGCGCGGAGAGGCACATGCTCGGCACATCGATACCGCTGTTAATTTTGTCGGCCACAAATGCCAGCCGCTGTCCACGGTTCCAGCGCAGCCTGGCCTGGCGTTCAGGACTCTCATCAACGGAGATTTCGATAAAATCAAACTCCAGGCCAGCCGCCATTTCGAAGCGTTTCGGCCAGTCCAGCGCAGCGGGAAGCGCTTTTTCGTAGATACCAAGTCTCGGTTTCATTGCGCCGCCCCCGTTGCCCTGGAGAGGCTTTGCGCGACCTCTACGTAACGGGCATAACCTTCGCGCAGCTGCTGATGCCGCTTGCCGTCCGGTTGATAACTGACCACCTCGGGCTGCGTGGCCGCTATCGCTTCGCTGAAGTTGGCGTAGGCTCCGCTGCCGGCGGCTGCGCACAGCGCGGCGGCTCGACATCCCGCCTGTTCGATGTCCACGACTTCCAGAGGAAGATTGGCCGCGTCGGCGTACATCTGGGTCCAGCCTCTCGACTGGCTCGGCCCGCCGGTAAAGCGAATTTTTTCAATACCCCGATTGAGTTCAATAATGCGGTCCTGATGTATCAGGTGAGAAAAAACGATCCCGCGGTAGATGGCCGCAATAATATCCTTTTTCGTATGATGTCCCGCCAGACCTACCAGCGCACCCGGCAGATCCATCGCCAGATTGGAACCGAACAGATAAGGTAAAAAAATCAGGTTGCTGTCGGTATCTTGCGCAATCCAGCTTTCGAAATGGTCGTAGCAGCGGTCATCGTCAGGGAAAAACTGTTTCACAAACCAGGAGAGATTGCTCGCCGAAGTGGGGCTGCCCTCATGAACAAAATATTTGCCCGGAATGCAGTATTTTCCCCAAATGTAGGGATAGTCGCTGGCAATAATGCTGTCCGTCACCGAGGTGGCGATGCTCCATGTACCGGCCACAGCGCTCAGGGTATCCGCCCGGTCAATGCCCGATGAGACGGCGGAGGCCACCACGTCGAAAAAGCCACCGAATACCGGCGTTCCCGGACATAATCCGCAGTCCAGCGAGGCCTGCAGGGTAATGTGGCCCACGCAGTCCGTCGAGTTGACCACCGGCGCGGTCTTATCCGCCACTTCCTCAATGCCGAACAGCGCCATCATGTCGCGGTCGTAGCGGGAGGAAAGCTGGTTATAAAAATTGCTGCCGGAAATATTGGTAATTTCCGCCGTCGCCTCGCCGGTCAGACGAAAGCGAATATAGTCGTGCACCATTAAAACGGCGTCGATTCTGTCGTAGTTGGCGGGCTCATGTGCTTTTAACCACGCCAGCAGCGATACCGGGTGCCCGGTCCACAGCTGCTGCAGCCCTTTGGGATAGGCCAGTTTATCGACCCCTTCGCGGTACCATTTTTTGACGAACGCCAGCGCCCGGGTATCGGATGAGATTATTCCGTTGCGCACCGGCTCGCCTTTTTTATCAATTGCGTACAGCCCTTTGCCGTGCGAGGAGAAGCCGATCCCGCCAATACTTAACGCTGGCACCTGGCTTTCAAACAGCGCTTTTTTTATTACGCTGCAAACGGTATCCCATAGCTCATGCATGTTCCTCTCGGTAAAACCCGGCTGTTCGGATAATACCTGTGCATATTGCGAAGCCACGTGGATCTCCTGCCCGCACTCAGTATATATCCCGGCTTTGGTGACCGTACCACCGATATCCACTCCGATAAAATTCATATCCCTTCGTCCCATAATTAATATAAGTTAACGTCTGGCTGAGCTAATAAAGGTGGCGCCCCAAATAATAAGCCCTTTCACCACGTACTGAACGTAAGGTGAGATCCCTAACAGGTTTAATCCATTATTCAGTACGCCGAGCATCATGGCGCCGATCAGCGTGCCAATAATCATTCCGCGCCCACCGGCAATCGATGCCCCGCCGAGCACCACGGCGGCAATAGCATCCAGTTCAAAACCGACGCCCGCATTAGGCTGACCGCTCATCACCCGTGAGGTAAAAATAAGACCGGCAAAACTGGCGGTAAAACCGCTGATCACATAAACCAGCAATTTATAATATTTAACCCGCAGTCCGCTCAGGCGCGCCGCTTCTTCATTGCCGCCAAGAGAATAAACATAGCGGCCAAACGGCATATGATTCAGCACGATATAAAAGATGAAATATAAAACCACCATCAGAATAATAGGTACCTGAATACCGAACAGATATTCACGGCCCCAAAAAGCGAATGAATCCGGTAAGCCGGAGATGGGATAGCCGCCGGTATAGATCAGTGCCAGCCCCTTCGCAATAATCATCGCGCCGAGGGTTACGATAATCGGCGGCATTTTGCCGTAGGCGGTTAAAAAGCCGTTCAGCGCGCCAAAGGCGACGCCGGAACCCAGGCCGATAAGAATGGCTAACCACGGATCTAAACCATAGTACTTCATTAATCCCGCCATCAGCGTACCGGCCAGGGCCATGACCGCGCCGACGGAGAGGTCGATCCCGCCGGTCAGGATGGCAAAGGTCATTCCGATGGCGATGATGGCATTGATCGAGACCTGACGGGCGACGGTAGATAAGTTATCAACCGTTAAGAAGTAGTCATTAAAAATGGCCATACAGGAAAACAGGAGTACCAGACCAACGAATGGCAGGAATGCAGGCATTTTTAATAAACTATGCAGCATCTTTTTATTTTTATCAGGAGACACGGCTGGCGCTAATGATACGTTTTCATTACTCATTTAATACTCCCTAAATAATATTACCGGCAGCATGCAGCATAATGACGGTGGAATTAATTTGGTCGTTCTCAAGCTCCGCAACGATATTACCGTCGCGAAAAACCATCACCCGGTCGCTGACGCCTATGACCTCTGGAAGCTCAGATGAAATCATAATTATCGCAATCCCCTGGGCGGTGAGGTCGCGCATAATCTGGTAGATTTCTGATTTTGCTCCGACATCAATACCGCGAGTCGGCTCGTCAAAAATAAGAATATTGACGTCATGATTTAACCAACGAGAAATAACGACTTTCTGCTGGTTACCGCCGCTCAACGTCCCCACCGCGGTCCCGGCATCTGGCGTTTTCACACCAACGTGGCTAATTAAACGCTCGGCGGTCAGGCGCTCTTCGTTATCGCGGATTAGCGAGAACTGGCAGGCGTGTTTGTTAAGCCAGATATTGTCTTTGACCGAAAAAGGCAGTACCAGTCCCTGCGTTTTGCGGCTTTCCGGCAACAGGCCGATACCCAGACGCAGAGCCCGATCGGTTGAATTTATCGTCACCTCTTTTCCGGCCAGACGGACGCGTTTTTTGTAGCATTTATCCGCGCCGGTCAGAGCCAGAATCGCTTCGGAACGCCCCGACCCCACCAGCCCGGCAAGGCCTAAAATCTCCCCTTTGCGCAACGTCAGCCGATTAACCTGACTACTTTCGGTCAGCTGAATTTCCGCCTCCAGCAGTATTTCATCATGCGCCAGCGTCCGCCGCTCGGGATAGATGTTCTCCACCTCACGGCCGACCATCATCTGGATCATCTCTGCGATATCGATATTGTCGACCTTTGCCGATCCGATATATTTGCCGTCGCGCAGAATACTCAGGCTGTCGCAGATTTCATATATCTCCTCCAGATGATGCGAGATAAAGAACATGCCGACGCCTTTGGCCTTTAAATCGCGCATCACGCGGAAAAGATGTTCCGCCTCGCCAGGAGTTAAGGTCGCGGTGGGTTCGTCCAGAATGAGAATTCGCGCATCCAGCGACAGCGCTTTGGCAATTTCCACGAACTGCTGCTCGGCGACGCTGAGATGGCAGATTTGCTCGTCGGGATCGAGCGTGACGCCGAGCTCTTTAAAAATGCGTAACGCCTCCCGACGCATCGCTTTACGATCTAGCAGACCAAAACGATTTACCTTTTCGCGATTAAGGAAAATATTCTCATAAGCGTTCAGATAGGGAATAAGAGAAAACTCCTGAAAGATAATCCCTACGCCGCAGGCAATCGCGTCACGATAGTTATGAAAATGTTGCTGCTTACCGTCAATAAAAATATTACCGGCGTCAGGTTGATAGATCCCGCACAGGATTTTCATCAGCGTCGATTTACCCGCGCCGTTTTCACCTAATAAAGCGTGAACTTCTCCACGAGCAAGGGTGATATTAACATTATCCAGCGCCTTGACTCCGGGGAAGCTTTTACTGACGTTTTTGACTTCCAGTAGGCTGGGCATAAACATCGCTCCATAATGGCTCGATAAAATAGCGAGCCATACTTTAATAAGAATCCGGCACGGCTCACCTGAATAAGCGAGAGCCGCTGTGGCGTAATAACGCGATTACCAGTGGAAATCTTTGGCGTTGTTTTTATCGATAAGCTTCACATCAACAGGAATCTCTTTAGGAATATTCGCCCCCCAGTGTTTTGCCAGGGCAATACCTAAGCCAATACGCAGCTGATCGCGCGGGAACTGTGCTGCGGTAGCAATAAACGGCGTATTACCTTTGGCAATTTCAGCCACCGCTTCCGGAGATCCATCGACGCTGACCAGCTTGACATCGCGTCCAGATGACTGAATAGCCGCCAGGGCACCGAGTGAGCCAACATCATTGACGCTGAAAATACCGTTGAGCGTCGGGTTGGATTGCAGCATATTTTCCGTCACGCTCATGGAGGTATCGCGCTCTTGTTTACCATTCAGTTTGGTAAGCACTTTAATATTGGGATGCTTTTTCATCGCATCTTCAAAGCCGCGCACGCGCTCCAGAATAGGCACCACCGGAATTCCGTCGAGAATCGCCACATTGCCTTTATCTCCCAGCGCTTTGGCTAAATGCTCTCCGGCAATAAAGCCCGCATCATAGTTTTTTGAACCCACAAAAGAATCAATCGGACCGTTAGCCTGAGCATCTATCGCCACCACCACCACGCCGGCTTTTTTGGCGGCCAGGACGGCGGTTTCCGCGCCAACGCTATCTGCCGGGTTAATCAGCAAAATATCAATTTTCTTTTGCAGCATATCCTCAACATCGCTAATCTGCTTGGAGACATCATGCGCCGCATCCGCAGTATAGACGGTGGCGTTAATATCTTTTGCCGACTGTTCAAGTGACTCTTTCATGGTCACGAAATATTCGTTGTTTAATTCCTGGAAGGACATGCCGATAGTCAAAGGTTTAGCATTAACGCAGGCGACCATGCTCATAGCCAGAAGTCCTGAGAGTAATACTTTGGTATTAAATTTAACAGGCATTCAATATCTCCTTATTGAGTTGTGCGCTGCGGAATATAAATTATTCAGCAGCGTTTTCATGGTACTAATGTTGCCTGATTTACTGAGCAATAAATTCACCACTGGTAATTAGCAGAGGCTACCGACATTTATCTCAGCAATCCCCATGATTGAAGAAATCCAGTATTGATTTAGCAGCCATTTATGAAAGTGCAGAACAATAAATATAAATGACGCGAGTGAATGATGATAAATTTATGGCTTGATAACGACCTTGATGGAATCCAGCGATTTGGCCATCTCAAAAGCGGCTTTCCACTCATCGATAGAATAGAAATGCGTTACCACGCCTTTGGCGGTCAAGAGGCCACGCTCAAAAAGATCGATAGCGATTTCATAGCTATAGGGGCCGAGATGCGCACCGCGAATATCGAGCTCTTTGCGGTCGCCGATGATCGACCAGTCGGCGGTGGTTTCTTTCCCAAACACGCTAAATTCAACGAAGCGCCCCAGCTTGCGTATCATCTCCAGTCCCTGAGTCACGCCAACAGGCGCGCCGGTCGCTTCGATATAAACGTCGCAGCCGTATCCGTCCGTCATGGACTTAACGATGGCGACGGCGTCCTCTTTCGCCGCGTTGATGACCACGTCGGCGCCAAACGCTTTAGCCAGCGCCAGGCGATCTTCCATGGTATCGATGACCACCAGTTTCTTCGGCGTCTTAAGATGAGCGACCTGCACCATGCACAGCCCCAGCGGCCCGGCGCCGGCGATAACGACCACATCATCCAGATCGATATCCCCGCGGCGTACCGTATGAATTGCACAGGCCATAGGTTCGATCAGCGCCGCATCTTCTTCACTTAATGATTCAGGAATTTTATGAATAATCGCGCGTTCGGAGAAACGCATATATTCAGCCATACCGCCATCGGCGACATCTTTCTGGAAGCCGTAAATATCATGGGTTTCACACATCCAGTATTTTCCGGTTTTACAGAAACGGCACTCATGGCAGGGAACAATCTGTTCAGCGAGAATGCGATCGCCAATTTTTAATTTATATTTTTCAGCGGAACCCGGGCCTAATTCAGCAACCCGACCGTAAAACTCATGGCCGGGCACTACCGGCGTTTTTACCCACGGATTATCACCCCAGAACATCGGCGCACCGTCCTGGGCCTTGCAATCACCGGCGCATATTCCACAGCCGTCAACCTTAATGACCACTTCTCTTTCTTTGGCGATCGGGCGGCGAATTTTCTCAAAGCGATAATCCTGGGGACCGTGGCAGACAACCGCTTTCATATCTTCAGGTAATTGTTCCATCGTAAACCTCTTTTTCGGATAAATAATGAAGAGGGACAGTATTGCTAATGCAATACTCCTCCAACTGGTACAGAGCGATTAAATGATGATGCAATTAGATTATTATTCAGAGCCTTATTTGGTCTCTACAATATGTACCTGATGCTGGCGATAGATATCGCCGGGTAACTCATTAGTGATCAAGATATCAATATCCGCCAGATCGCATATTTTATAAAGCGAATAGCGTTCAAATTTACTGCTATCGACCATCAGAATTTTTTGATCGGCAACTTTCAGCATCTCTTGCTTTAGCCGGACGTTGACTTCATTACTGTCTTTAATTTCCAGACCGGAGTCCAGGCCCTGACAGGAAAAAAACAGCTTATTGACCTTAAAATTGTTGATAATGAACTCAGCAACCGGACCGTGAAAGTCACCGTGACGCTCAGAATATTCACCACCAACGCTGACAATTCTTATTTTTTTGCGACAGGCTAAGGTTTGAATAATATTCAAAGAATTAGTAATAACGGTCAATTCAATGTCAGGTAGCTGACGGGCTAAAAACCAGCAGGAGCTGCTATTATCCATAATGATGCACTCATGCTCATGAATAAATTGCAGCGCACCTTTGGCGATGCGCATCTTACGTTCTGGCTGTTCTTTCGTGCGCTTAATAAAGGCTTCGGCTTTATCGACAAAGTTTCCGTTATTTGCCGGCATATCGGCAGCTAAAAACGATGCCGTATTTTCGGAAATCATTGCGCCGCCAAAGCTGCGCACTATTTTCTTATTTCTGGCCAGCGCAGTTAAATCACGTCGAATAGTTTCCGGAGATACGCCAAATAATCGCGACAGCTCATTAACTCTGGCACCCCCCTTTTCTACGACATATTCCACAATTAATGAGTGACGTTTAACTTGTAACATATAAGTTCTCAAGAAAGCATCCAGGATTTAATGACATAAATATAACAAAATCATCCATATCAGTAAGTGACATAAATCATACAAAATCAAAACAAGCTTTTAGCTTTTTTTAATTTGAAGTAGATCATATATATATGGGAAATTTCATTTTAATCACGATAAATTTGTGACTAAAATCGCAGAATTAGCCGTGATTGTTCACCTGCTCCGGTAGTTAATTCGGCAAAACGGGCAAACCCGGTCAACGACCTGATACCCGTTTATGCCCGATTCGGTCACCGTGTTACCGATACCCCTGCCCCATGAAGATAACGCGAAAAGTTAAATCTTTCGCCATCGCCATAACGTCATCAATTTTGCCGCCTCAGAGACCAGCAGCAGAGCGATAAAGAAAGCCGCGCCTTTAACTCCCAGGACCTGCGCGCCCCATAGCACCAGCGAAAGTGAGGGCAGCATAAAGGCCAGCCGCAGTGGCGTTTGCGCACAGGCCAACCGCAGGGCATAGCGGCTCTGCCGCCAGAGGAGAACCATCGACACGGGAATAGTGACAATCAGCAGCACATTCAGCGGGAACAGCCAGGCGGCCGCGGGGCCAAGGGTGGGTACAAGCTGGAGATAAGAGAGGATGTCGTCGTAGAAAGGCAGGCGCTGATGGTAAAGATTCCAGCCGAGAAACTGGATGAGATAAAAGAGATCCATCCCGCCCCAGAACCGGAAGACGTGTTTACGTTTCAGTTTCATCGCTGCCTTGCGAAAAAAATCAGGCCCTGAAACGGGCCTGATTATCATGTGGGAGATTAGGCGTTTTTCAGCACTTCGCTGACAATCTCCACCGCTTCTTTTTCAATCTGCTGACGGTGTTCAGCGCCGAGGAAGCTTTCACAGTAGATTTTGTAGGCATCTTCGGTACCTGACGGACGCGCGGCGAACCAGCCGTTGTCGGTCATCACTTTCAGACCGCCAATCGCCGCCCCGTTGCCCGGAGCCGCAGTCAGACGCGCGGTAATCGGATCGCCTGCCAGGGTGCTGGCGCTCACCATTTCCGGAGAGAGCTTAGACAGCGCCGCTTTCTGGGCTGAAGTCGCGGAAGCCTGCAGACGATTGTAGCTTGGCGCGCCGAAGCGCTCTGCCAGCTCGTCGTAGTGCTGCTGCGGGTTTTTCCCGGTCACCGCGGTGATTTCCGCCGCCAGCAGGCACATGATGATGCCGTCTTTGTCAGTGGACCACGGCGTCCCGTCAAAGCGCAGGAACGACGCCCCCGCGCTCTCTTCGCCGCCGAAGCCGAAGCTACCGTCGAACAGGCCATCAACGAACCACTTAAAGCCAACCGGTACTTCCACCAGCTTGCGGCCCAGATCGTTGACTACGCGGTCAATCATCGCCGAGGAGACCAGGGTTTTACCCACCGCAACATCTTTGCCCCACTGCGGGCGATGCTGGAACAGGTAGTTAATCGCCACCGCCAGGTAGTGGTTCGGGTTCATTAACCCGGCCGGCGTGACGATACCGTGGCGGTCGTAATCCGGGTCGTTGGCGAAAGCCAGGTCAAACTTGTCGCGCAGCGCCAGCAGGCCCGCCATCGCGCACTCGGAGGAGCAGTCCATACGGATTGCGCCGTCTTTATCGAGGTGCATAAAGCGGAAAGTCTGATCCACGTGGTCATTCACGATAGTCAGGTTTAGGTTGTAATGCTCGGCGATACGCTTCCAGTATTCGATACCGGAGCCGCCCAGCGGATCGACGCCCAGCGTCAGTCCGGCTTTCTGGATCGCCGTCATGTCGACGATATCCGCTAATCCCTCAACAAACGGCTGCACCAGATCCTGCTCTTTGACGTGACCGGAGGCCAGCGCCGCATCAAGCGTCATACGCTTCACGCCCTGCAGACCCGCCGCCAGCAGTTCGTTGGCGCGGTTTTCGACCACTTTGGTGACGTTGGTATCAGCCGGGCCGCCGTTCGGCGGGTTGTATTTGATACCGCCGTCTTCCGGCGGGTTGTGGGACGGCGTAATAACAATACCGTCAGCCAGCGGGCCGCCCTTTTTGTTGTGCACCAGAATCGCATTGGAAATCGCCGGCGTCGGGGTGAATCCGTTGTTTTCCTGCACGATAACGTCAACCCCGTTCGCCGCCAGCACTTCCAGTACGGAAATAAAGGCAGGTTCGGAGAGCGCGTGGGTATCCTTCCCGACGTAGCATGGGCCGGTGATCCCGTTCTTCGCGCGGTCTTCAGCAATTGCCTGGGCAATCGCCAGAATATGCTGCTCGTTGAAGTTATGGCGCGCCGCGCTGCCGCGATGGCCGGAGGTGCCAAACTTCACCGCATGTTCCGCATTGCCTACTTCCGGCTTCAGCACATAGTACTGGGCAGTCAGTTGGGCGACGTTAATCAAATCACTCTGTTGCGCAGGTTGACCTGCGCGCTTATCGATTGCCATTGCCTGATCCTTCTGGTGCAAAAGTTAAATGACTAGATCGTACCGCAAACCTTTTCGATCAATTCCGCAGGGAACTGCATGGACTGCATGATGTGTTCGATCATGCTGCATTTGCGACCGGTATTGGTATTTGTGATAACCCACCACGGCGTACCGGGGACCTGCTTAGGCTTAGTCTGATTACCGTTTTTCTGCAGCGTGCGCTCATCTTCAGCGAAATAGACGCGGGTGCGCCCGTGCAGAGACTCGGTGGCCTCGGCAAACGCTTTGCTGTCTAAGGTGTAGAGGGTAGTCAGAACCAGCATGAATCGGTTTACCGCGCGCTTTTGTTCAGCATACTCATCAGATAACAGCAGCTCACGCATCGCGCGAACTTTATCCTTCAGAGGATTAGCGGGCTTCACGTCAACGACAGGCGTTGGCGCCGGTGCCGGAGCGGCTTTCGCTACCGGTGCGGCGGGCTGGGAAACGGCGGAAAACTTCAACATGCGCCGTAAAATGTCGGATGCACTCTCGCCAATATGCTTGGTGTGGCTGGCAATATAGCTATAGAGTTCATCATCAACTTCAATTGTTTTCATCTTAATCCAGTGCGATATCTTTTTCTGAATACAAGTTGTCGGGATTATAGGGACAAATCCCAACCGCGGATAGCGTCAAACCAGGATGACGGCAAAACTCAGAAATCTTCCGGGTCTTGCAGCCGGATGGCAGAATGTTCAACATAATACCCTAACCCGACGGAGCGAAAAAAAGAACTTTGCCATGAAATTAAATAGCCGAGCGCAATCTGCACAGAATCAGCACAATAATCCCCCTATCGTCCTGGTCCACGGCCTTTTTGGCAGCCTGGACAACCTTGGGATCCTCGCCCGCGATCTGGTTGTCGATCACGATACGGTGCAGGTCGACATGCGAAACCACGGTCTCTCCCCGCGCGCGCCGGAGATGACCTACGCCGCGATGGCTGAGGATCTGCTTGATACTCTCAATGAATCGCAGATTGAGAAAGCCACCTTTATTGGTCACTCTATGGGCGGCAAAGCGGTGATGGCGCTGAGCGCGCTGGCGCCAGAGCGCATCGCAGGCCTGGTAGCTATTGATATCGCTCCGGTGGATTATCACGTCCGCCGCCATGATGAAATTTTTGCTGCCATCAACGCCGTTACCGATGCGGGCGCCGCTACGCGTCAGCAGGCAGCGACGGTCATGCGTCAACACCTTAATGAAGAGGGCGTGGTTCAGTTTCTGCTGAAATCCTTTGTGGATGGCCAGTGGCGTTTTAACGTACCGGTGCTGTGGGAGCAGTACGACAACATCGTCGGCTGGCAAACCGTCCCGGCATGGCCGCATCCGGCGCAGTTTATCCCCGGCGGCAACTCCCCTTACGTGACCGATGCCTGTCGTGACGCGCTGCTGGCGCAGTTTCCCGAAGCTCGGGCGCACGTTATCGCCGGCGCCGGACACTGGGTGCATGCTGAAAAACCGGAGGCTGTGATCCGCGCCATTCGCCGTTATTTGACCTCTATCGCCGCGTAACTGCCTAAAATATACTCGACCGCGCGGCTTAATGTCCGCGGCCGTTGGCGCAGCCCGCCGCCTGATGTATTATGGCGCGCTGTCTGCGTCGGCTATGCCCGATAGCTTGTTTCCCCCGAAGTCACTCTGAATCATGGCAAAAGAACAAACGGACCGTACGACATTAGATTTGTTCGCAACTGAGCGTCGGCCGGGAAGACCGAAAACGAATCCGCTTTCGCGCGATGAACAGCTGCGCATCAACAAACGCAATCAGCTTAAACGCGACAAGAGCCGCGGCCTGAAGCGCGTGGAGCTTAAGCTCAATGCCGATGCGGTCGATGCGCTCAATGAGCTGGCCGAAGCCCGTAACATGAACCGCAGCGATCTGATTGAAGAGATGCTGATGACCCAGCTGGCAGCCCTGCGCGGCCAGGATAAAGCCTAAAACCCTCAAAAAATAAGCTTTCATGTAGCAGAGTGTGCAGTTGGGCGTGATTGCTGTTTCCGCGCCCTTCTCAGTTCTGCTATCATTGCCCCTATCTGCGGGCATTACGCCACTACCACATCATTAAGTTTCAAGAGGTTATTTTACTCATGGCAATCATCGGCATCTTTTTTGGCAGCGATACCGGCAACACCGAAAATATTGCAAAAATGATTCAAAAGCAGCTTGGTAAAGATGTTGCTGATGTTCACGACATTGCCAAAAGCAGCAAAGAGGATCTGGAAGCTCACGATATCCTGCTGCTCGGCATCCCAACCTGGTACTACGGTGAAGCCCAGTGCGATTGGGACGATTTCTTCCCGACGCTGGAAGAGATCGATTTTAATGGCAAACTGGTAGCCCTCTTTGGCTGCGGCGACCAGGAAGACTATGCTGAATACTTCTGCGATGCGCTGGGCACCATTCGCGATATCATCGAACCGCGCGGCGCAACTATCGTTGGCCATTGGCCGACCGCTGGCTACCATTTTGAAGCCTCTAAAGGCCTGGCCGATGACGATCATTTTGTCGGTCTGGCTATCGACGAAGACCGTCAGCCTGAACTGACTAACGAACGCGTCGAAAAATGGGTAAAACAGATTTCCGAGGAGCTGCACCTCGAAGAAATCAAGAATGCCTGAGTCTAAACGGCGTAATCACCATATTTCGCCGAATTGATAGATAAAAGCAATCAAAGTTATAGCTACAAGTTTTTAACTTTTAATCACATATCTGTACAATGTCCTCTGATTTAACGGGGTCGCGTGAAGCACTTTGTAGCGAGTGCCTCGTTTTTGACAGCATACAAGGCCCGATGCTTGCAGTTTTCATTTCACCATGGCAGTTCTATAATGAGACGCATTACATCGGGTGATTCTCTGTATTACTTCCGCTGATGGAAGTAGATCGTTTAGCAACAGGACAGATTCCGCATGACTGACAACAATACCGCATTAAAGAAAGCTGGCCTGAAAGTGACGCTTCCGAGATTAAAAATCCTGGAAGTGCTGCAAGGACCGGATAACCATCATGTCAGTGCGGAAGACTTATACAAACGCCTGATTGATATGGGTGAAGAGATTGGCCTGGCCACCGTCTACCGCGTACTGAACCAGTTTGACGACGCCGGTATCGTCACCCGTCATAATTTCGAAGGCGGTAAATCCGTTTTTGAACTGACGCAGCAGCACCATCACGATCATCTGATTTGCCTGGACTGCGGCAAAGTGATCGAGTTTAGCGATGATTCCATCGAAGCGCGCCAGCGTGAGATTGCCGCCAGACACGGTATTCGCCTCACCAACCACAGTCTGTACCTGTACGGCCACTGTGCAGAAGGCGACTGCCGCGAAGATGAACATGCCCACGACGCGGTAGAGAAATAATCACCGCATCGTTTATCAGCCAAAGCCAGCCTACGGGTTGGCTTTTTTTTGCCCGCCATCTGCCGCCTCTTCCTCTCGCGCCTGAATACGTTTACTGTCGGTGCATCCTGCTTTATACGGAGTGCTTATGGAGCTTCGCCAGCTACGCTATTTTGTGCGCATTATTGAAACCGGCAGTATGGGCCGCGCCGCGCTTGACCTGAATATCGGCGTCTCCGCGCTTAGCCAACAAATGGCGCGCCTGGAAAATGAACTCGCCATTCGCCTGCTACAACGGACGTCTCGCGGCGTAATGCCCACCAGCGCTGGCCTCGCCTTCTATTCACAGGCGCAGCTGGCGCTGCGTCACGCTGATGATGCGGTTCTTGCTGCGCGCGAGGCGCGGCTATCTGGCCACGTCAGCGTCGGCATGGCCCCCAGCACCGCCTCTGTGCTCGGCGTACCCTTTATCAACGCGATGCGCGAAAGCTATGCCGACGTCCGCCTGCATCTGGTAGAAAGTCTCTCCGGCAACCTTGAACGCATGATCAACACCCGTCAGCTCGATTTAGCGATCGTGTTCCAGAAGGAGAAGCTTGTGCGCTGGAGCGCCAGGCCGATTCTTGAAGAGCGTCTGTTTCTGATTGGCACCCATAAGGTACTGGCTCCCCTTCCCGACGATAGCATCTCGCCGGACCAGCTCTCCGCTGTCCCGCTGATTATGCCAAGCCTGGGGCATGGGCTGCGCGGCAGGCTGGAGGCGATGTGCCAGGAGCATGCGCTTAATGTCGATGTGGTCGCTGAAATCGACGGTCTGGCCCTGCTAATGCGCGCCGTGCGCGACGGCCTCGGCGCCACTTTGCAGCCGGGAGCAGCGATTTCTCATCTCGACGGCGAGCCCCTGAGAGTGATCGGCATCAACAATCCGATACTCAGTCGGCCTAATTTTCTCGTCAGTCTTTCCGATGATGAACTGACCCCATCGGGTCTCGCTGCGCGAGTCATACTGGCAAAAGTCATGCGTCAGCTGGTCGAATCTGGCCGCTGGCCTGGCGCCAGCCTTTACGCACACTAAACCCCTCTTTAGCAATACGCCATAGCGTCCTGCCGCCCTGAGCGCATACATTTCCATTACAAATTTAACAATAAAGCAAACCGTAATGGAGCCAAAAATGGTGGATGTACTGGTGATTGGCGGCGGCAACGCTGCGCTATGCGCCGCCTTGACCGCCCGGGAATCCGGCGCGTCCGTGCTGCTGCTGGAGGCCGCGCCGAAAGAATGGCGCGGCGGAAACTCTCAGCACACGCGGAACCTTCGCTGTATGCACGATGCTCCGCAGGATGTGCTGGTCGACAGCTATCCGGAAGAGGAGTACTGGCAGGATCTGCTGCGCGTCACCGAGGGTAATACCAACGAAGCGCTGGCGCGGCTGGTGATCCGTACCTCATCACAGTGCCGGGACTGGATGCGCCAGCACGGAGTTAACTTTCAGCCACCGCTCTC
This sequence comes from Klebsiella sp. HMSC09D12, assembly GCF_001808475.1. NCBI lineage: Bacteria > Pseudomonadati > Pseudomonadota > Gammaproteobacteria > Enterobacterales > Enterobacteriaceae > Klebsiella > Klebsiella sp. HMSC09D12. The sequence goes on from NZ_KV793483.1 coordinate 214,422, forward strand.
CGGCGCACTGCACGTCGCCCGCACCAACGCCTTTTTCATGGGCGGCGGCAAGGCGCTTATAAATGCTTATTACCGCAGCGCGGAGCAGATGGGTGTACAGATCCGCTACAACACCCCGGTCCAGGCGCTCGAATTGTATAACGGCGAATTCGTCGCCGCGCTGGCGGGTGAAGAAAGGATTGCCGCGAAAACCTGCGTCCTCGCCGCCGGCGGCTTTGAGTCTAACCGCGAGTGGCTGCGCGAAGCGTGGGGACAGAACGATCGTGGCGAATGGCCAGCCGATAACTTTCTCATCCGCGGAACCCGCTTTAACCAGGGCGTGCTGCTGAAATATATGATCGACGCCGGGGCTGACGTTATCGGCGATCCCTCTCAGTCACACTGCGTCGCCATTGACGCCCGGGCACCGCTCTATGATGGCGGGATCTGCACCCGCGTGGACTGCGTATCGCTGGGCGTGGTCGTAAACCGCGACGCCGAGCGCTTTTATGATGAAGGGGAAGATTTCTGGCCCAAACGTTATGCCATCTGGGGGCGGCTGGTCGCCCACCAGCCGGGACAAATCGGCTATTCAATTATCGACAGCAAAGCGATCGGTCACTTTATGCCGCCGGTTTTTCCCGGCGCCCAGGCCAATACTATCGAAGAACTGGCTCGCCAGCTGGGGCTGGACGCGGCGCGTCTGGCGCAAACCATCGCGCACTATAACGCCGCCTGCGTGCCGGGCCAGTTCGATCATACCTGCCTTGATAACTGCGCAACATCAGGCCTGACCCCACCGAAAACCCACTGGGCGCGGCCCATCGATTCGCCGCCTTACTACGGTTACGCCTTGCGCCCGGGGATCACTTTCACCTACCTCGGACTGTACGTCAATGAACGCGCCGCCGTCCATTTTGCGGGCAACCCCAGCCGTAACCTGTTCGTTGCTGGCGAAATGATGGCCGGCAACGTGTTGGGCAAAGGCTATACCGCCGGCGTAGGCATGTCGATTGGTACGACGTTCGGCCGCATTGCCGGCCAGCAGGCCGCCCGTGCGGCACAGCAGGAGATACATCATGAAGTCGCTTGAAAAGTTGATTATCGACGCGCAGATCATCACCGAGCCGGAAGCAGAAGTTGAACGGGTGATGCAGGTCTGTAACGCCTGCCGCTATTGCGAAGGGTTTTGCGCCGTGTTTCCGGCCATGACTCAGCGCCTGGCTTTTGGTAAAGCGGATATTAACTACCTGGCCAACCTGTGCCACAACTGCGGCGCCTGCCTGCATGCCTGCCAGTATGCGCCGCCGCACGAGTTTGCCATTAATGTCCCGAAAGCGATGGCGGAAGTCCGCCTGGAAACCTATCAGCACTATGCCCAGCCCGAGGTTTTCAGCAGCCTCTACCGTCGGGCCGGCGTGACCACGGTGCTGGCGCTGGTCGCCGGTTTGATCCTCTTTTTGCTGTTGGCGATGGGGCTCAATGGCTCGCTGCTTCATCCACCGCTGGCGGGCGATTTTTACCGGATATTTCCCCATAACCTGCTGGCCTGGATGTTTGGCTCGGTCTTCATTCTGGCCATAGGGTTACTGATGAGCGGGGTGATCCGCTTCTGGCGCGAGATTTCACCGGGTCAGCCTCAGGCTATCGACATCGCTACAGCCTCGCATAATGCGCTCACGCTGAAGTATCTCGACGGCGGGCACGGTAAAGGCTGCAACGAGGCTGATGACGCGTTTACCCTGATGCGCCGCCGTTTCCATCACTTTACCTTCTACGGTTTTCTGCTCTGTTTCGCCGCCACCGTGGTGGCTACGGGTTATCACTATATCGCCGGTTGGGAGGCCCCCTACCCGTTCTTCAGCGTACCGGTTGTACTGGGCACGCTCGGCGGTATCGGCCTGCTGGTCGGCCCGGCGGGTTTGCTATGGCTAAACCTGCGCCGCTCGCCGCTGCACGGCGATGCGCGGCAAAAGCCGATGGATCGCGGCTTTATTCTGCTGCTGTTTTTGACCAGCCTGACCGGACTGGCCCTGCTGGCAGGGCGCGATACCTCGTGGATGGGCGTCCTGCTCGCCATTCATCTCGGCGTTGTGATGGCGCTGTTTTTAACCCTGCCATACGGAAAATTTGCCCACGGATTTTATCGCTGTGCGGCGTTACTCAAGTGGGCAATTGAGAAACGGCGCGGAAAACAGGCGGCAGTCGCAGGCGACTAGTCCGCTCATCTTACCTCTATAAAAACAAGATAAAGACAATGGAGAGCACCCCCTATGACGCAATCATCATCGCGCGCCGGTACCTTCGGCGCTATTCTCCGCGTGACCAGCGGTAATTTTCTCGAGCAATTCGACTTTTTTCTGTTCGGTTTTTACGCCACCTACATCGCCAGAACGTTCTTTCCGGCGGAAAGTGAGTTTGCGGCGTTAATGCTCACCTTCGCCGTGTTTGGTTCGGGCTTCCTGATGCGCCCTATCGGGGCGATAGTGCTGGGGGCCTATATCGACAGAATCGGGCGGCGTAAAGGGCTGATGGTGACGCTGGCGATTATGGGCTGCGGGACACTGCTGATAGCACTGGTCCCCGGCTATCACGCCATCGGCGTTCTCGCCCCCATTCTGGTATTAGTCGGCCGTCTGCTGCAGGGATTCTCGGCGGGCGTAGAGCTCGGCGGCGTGTCGGTCTACCTGTCGGAAATCGCCACCCCGGGGAAAAAGGGGTTCTATACCAGCTGGCAATCCGCCAGCCAGCAGGTGGCTATCGTGGTCGCGGCGCTGATTGGCTACGCGCTGAACGAAACGCTTGGCCATGATGAGATCGCCGAATGGGGCTGGCGTATCCCCTTCTTTATTGGTTGTCTGATCATTCCGCTGATTTTTGTACTGCGGCGTTCGCTACAGGAAACCGAAGCTTTCCTGCAGCGTAAACATCGTCCTGATACCCGAGAAATCCTGAGCACGATTGTAAAAAACTGGCGCATCATCTCGGCGGGCACCTTACTGGTGGCGATGACCACGACCACTTTTTACTTTATTACCGTTTATACCCCAACCTACGGGAGAGCCGTGCTGCATCTGAGCGCTCGCGATAGCCTGCTGGTTACCATGCTGGTCGGTATCTCTAACTTTATCTGGTTACCGATTGGCGGGGCAATTTCTGACAGAATAGGCCGTCGTCCGGTGCTGATGGGCATCACCCTGCTGGCGCTGTTTACCACCTGGCCGGTGATGCACTGGCTCACCGCCGCGCCGGATTTTACCCGTATGACGCTGGTCCTGCTCTGGTTCTCGTTTTTCTTCGGTATGTATAACGGCGCGATGGTCGCGGCGCTGACCGAAGTGATGCCGGTCTACGTCCGCACCGTGGGCTTTTCGTTAGCCTTTAGCCTCGCCACCGCTATCTTTGGCGGCCTGACGCCGGCTATTTCCACCGCGCTGGTCGAGATCACCGGGGATAAAAGCTCGCCGGGCTGGTGGCTGATGTGCGCTGCGCTATGCGGACTTGCCGCAACTGGCATGCTCTTTACTCGCCTGAGCCGCAGCTATCAGCCAGCAGAAATACCCCGCTAAAATAGCCGCGGGCGGAGTTTACGCTCCGCCCGCTTTGCCCGTCTCCGCCTGGATTAACGGGGCGTATTGTTGCTGCGGATCTCTTTCCAGAGCTGGTCGCAGCGCGCCTGCACGGCCTGATCGTTACCGGTTTTGCGCGCCTGGATACACTGTTGATAGTCCAGCACCCGCACGCTTTCCTGGGTGGCGAACTGCTGGTGCTGTTTCTCTTGCTTAAGCACGTTCAGTACGCTCTGACAGGCTTCAACCTTATCCGGGTTCCCCTCCGCGCTAGTAATGCAGGCGCTGTAGGCGTCTCTCAACTTTGAGTCTTCTTTCGGCGCTGGCGACTGCGTACAGGCAACCAGACCTGTTGCCATAATGGCGACAAGCAGTAACTTCTTCATAAATAACCTCGGGATATTGCGGCAGGCTCACGCCCGCCGCTCAGGCATCAGAAAATGGTGAACGGTGCGATAACCATGAACTTCACGTCGCGCTCATCCTGGAAGATGTTACCGTAACCGCCGCTCCAGCTCGGGATATCGGAGTGGTTGTCGTATTGCGTAAAGTGGAGTTTGAACAGCGTGCCCTTCGCGCGCCCTTCCTGAACGGTATACATGGCGTCCAGGCTATAGGCGGACTCTTCCAGGCGTTTATCCGGGTTGTAGTAGGCATCAGGCGAGGACATTCTGCCCGGCTTCGCATCCCAGGCATAGACATAAGATGCGCCAAAGGCCCAGCCCGGCATGTTCCAGTTCTTCATGTCATACATCGCGCCGAAGAACACCGCTTTTTCACCGTTGGCGTTGAAGTCCGAGCGGTTATCCCACCAGATATCCAGACGACCGTTAGAAGAGGCGTAGGTTGGCGTCATACGCTGCAGGAAGTAGCCCTGCTGGCCGTCAGCTTTAACCCAGGTTCCTTCCAGACGCAGGTCCAGCACGTCGGCCACCTTATAGCCAAAGGTCAATGCCTGCAGCCACGCGGTGCCGTCATAAATATCGTTAGCCCCGCCGTTGCTGACTTTATCGCGGGTGCCGTAGAACTGATAGCTGGTGGTTAACGGCGTGCCTGCAACATCAAATTTATAGCTGGCTTTGGCAAAATACTGGTCGATGTAACCCTGGGCCTGACCAAATGCTGCTTCCAGCACCAGGTCGTTTTTAAAATCATATTTGGCGCCGAGAGAGTGAAGGTAATCCACCTTGGTTTTCTTATCGTTCTGGTAAAACTCATCCATCTCAATATGCCACGGCGCTTTATACTCGTTCGTCCACATATAGGAGAAACTCAGCGCGCCCGCGTCGCCATAGTCAAAATTAGCGCCGGCTTCCGCGCCCTGATAGGTGCCGGGCATAAAGCTCCAGTGCGGAGCCAGCAGCGTTTGGCCGGTTGGCTGAATATAGCCCGCGCGCGCCCACGCCGGACCAAATTTAAATTTTGCGGCAGCTTTATACAGGCTGATCCCGCTCTTATCGCCGGAATAGTCTTCGTCGTAGGTTTTATTGCGCGAGGAGAAAGCGATTTCGTTCGGGTGACCGCTCTCGCTGCTTTCGCCCATTTCGATGGCGGTAAAGGCAGCAACGTCAATGCCGAACATATCGGCGGCGTAGCCGGACTGGAAGTCGAGGTTGGCGTTCCAGGTAGAGTGCGACAGGTTAGTTTTATATTTGTCGCCGTCGGTCACATCTTTACGGTCGCGTTCACGTTGCCAGTAATAGATGCCGCCGGTTAACGTTGAATCATCAATGAACCCTTCTGCTTTTGCATCCGGCACCATTGCAAATCCTGACAAGGCTGTGACACCGGCAATAGCCAGCGCCAGCGTACTACGTTTGCCACTAAACGTACGCATATGCATATCCTCTTTGACGTTTTAAAAGTGCGGTTACCAGGGGCAACACGCAAAAAATAAAATAAAAATACTTTAAAAGTGGTGCGGTAAAAATTCGCATAACCACTGGGTATAGACTATTTTTCGTGACGCGAATTATCAATCTCTTTCGCCGACCAAAGATGAAGATTATGACAAAGCGCACATAATTTATGTCTTTTTGTTTCAGTCTTAGAAGTCACACATTTAGCGGGGGAAGTGCTTGCAAAAACTGACAAAATTAAGAGAAATGGAAGCGATTACATATTTCCAGGGGATAAAGAGAAAGGGTTAAAAATCGCGTTTATTACAATCTGTAAACAAGATTAATTCGCATCGCGAAAATATGAGATTTTAATTCTCTGATTCTGAATAAAAAAAACGCCGCTGTAAGCGGCGTTGTCCTTCTCGGCGGAGAATTACGCGCCGGCTTTTGCCCATGTATCGCGCAGACCGACGGTGCGGTTAAACACCAGATTGGTTGCGGTTGCATAGCGGCTATCCAGGCAGAAATACCCTTCGCGCTCGAACTGATACGCTTTTTCCGGCTGCGCCTGCGCCAGGCTTGGCTCGGCAAAACCCTGTTTGATAACCAGCGATTCCGGGTTCATCACCGAGAGGAAATCCTCCGCCGCGCCCGGGTTCGGTACGCTGAACAGGCGATCGTACAGACGGATTTCGACCGGCAGCGCGTGCGCCGCGCTCACCCAGTGAATCACGCCCTTCACCTTGCGACCGTCGGCCGGATCTTTGCTCAGGGTGTCGGCATCATAGGTACAGAAAATCGTGGTGATATTGCCTTCCGCATCTTTCTCCACGCGCTCCGCTTTGATGACGTAAGCATTGCGCAGGCGAACTTCTTTGCCCAGCACCAGACGCTTGTACTGCTTGTTCGCTTCCTCGCGGAAGTCGGCGCGATCGATCCAGATTTCGCCGCTGAACGGCACCTCGCGGCTGCCCATCTCCGGTTTATTGGGATGATTCGGCATAGTGACGATTTCGCTGCCGCCCTGCGGATAGTTTTCGATCACCAGCTTAACCGGGTCGATAACGGCCATGGCACGCGGAGCATTTTCGTTCAAATCTTCGCGGATGCAGGATTCCAGGGCAGCGATTTCGATAGTGTTGTCCTGCTTGGTCACGCCGATGCGTTTGCAGAACTCGCGGATAGACTCTGCGGTATAGCCGCGACGGCGCAGGCCGGAAATGGTCGGCATACGCGGGTCATCCCAGCCTTCGACGTGTTTTTCCGTCACGAGCTGATTCAACTTACGCTTGGACATCACGGTGTATTCAAGGTTGAGGCGCGAGAATTCATACTGACGCGGATGCACGGGAATGCTGATGTTATCCAGCACCCAATCGTACAGGCGGCGGTTATCCTGAAACTCGAGAGTACACAGAGAGTGGGTAATTCCTTCCAGCGCATCGCTGATGCAGTGGGTAAAGTCGTACATCGGGTAGATGCACCACTTGCTTCCGGTCTGATGGTGATCGGCAAACTTAATACGGTACAGTACCGGATCGCGCATCACGATAAACGGCGAAGCCATATCGATTTTCGCGCGCAGGCAGGCTTTACCCTCGGCAAATCCACCGCTACGCATTTTTTCAAACAGCGCCAGGTTCTCTTCCACGCTGCGATCGCGATACGGGCTATTTTTACCCGGCTCTTTCAGGGTGCCGCGGTACTCACGGATCTCATCCGCTGACAGTTCATCAACGTAGGCCAGGCCTTTATTGATTAATTCAACCGCATACTGGTGCAGCTGATCGAAATAATCGGACGAGTAGCAAACATCCCCGGACCAGTGGAAACCTAACCACTGCACGTCGTTTTTAATCGACTCAACGTATTCGATATCTTCTTTCACCGGGTTGGTGTCATCGAAACGCAGGTTGCATTGGCCCTGGTAATCCTGAGCGATACCAAAGTTCAGGCAAATAGATTTTGCGTGGCCAATGTGCAGATAGCCGTTCGGTTCCGGTGGAAAACGGGTATGAACGGTGGTGTGCTTACCAGTAGCCAGATCTTCATCAATGATCTGACGAATAAAGTTAGTCGGGCGGGCTTCTGCCTCACTCATCGTGGGTTCCTCAAAGCGTAAACAACGTATAACGGCACATGATCTTACAAGCAGGGCGTAGAGACAACTATTAGTTACGCAAAATACGTATCAGAAGGAGATTATGGGGTTGTTTGCGGTAAAAAAAAGCGGCGCAGGTTCGCTGCGCCGCCGAGGCATAAACGCCACTCAGGAGTCTTATTTGCCTTTAATTTCGTACAACGGCGTCTGGCCCGCTACAACCTTGCCGGTTGCCTGGATAACCAGCGCGCTGTAGTCGTCGCTGTTGCTGCATACGACCGGGCTAATCATCGAACGTGCGTTAGCGTTCAGGAACTCAAGATCCAGTTCCAGAATCGGCTGACCCGCTTTCACTTCCGCGCCCTCTTCCACCAGGCGTTTAAAGCCCTGGCCGTTAAGCGCAACGGTATCGATACCCATATGGACGACGATTTCCGCGCCGTTTTCCGTCTCCAGACAGAAAGCATGGTTAGTGTTGAAAATCTTCACTACGGTGCCCGCTGCCGGCGCAACAACAATCTTATCGGTCGGTTTCACCGCCACGCCGTCGCCGACGGCTTTGCTGGCGAAGGCTTCATCCGGCACCTGCTCCAGGGCCACAATGTCGCCAGTAATCGGCGAAACCAGCGCTTCGACGGTTTTCGCGTTAGCGACGGCCTGCGGTTTAGCGGCCGGAGCGGCTGCGGGCGCGCTGTTTGAAGTCGCTGCTGCTGCGGCAACCGGGCCGCGGGCAACCACTTTCTTCATTTCATCACCGACGGATTCGGCTTTCGCACCGACGATAACCTGGATGGTCTGCTTGTTCAGTTTAACCACACCGGAAGCACCGAGGCGCTTACAGGCCGCATCGTTTACCAGCGCGGAGTCCGCAACGGTCAGGCGCAGGCGGGTAATGCAGGCATCGATCGCTTTCAGGTTATCGGTACCGCCAACCGCCGCAATGTAGTTGGTCGCCAACTGGGTTAAGCCCTCTTCGGTATTGCTGTTGGCTTCTTCAGTGACCACATCATCCACTTTATCTTCACGACCCGGCGTTTTCAGATTGAACATGCGGATTACCGCGCTGAACAGCAGGAAGTAGATAACGAAGAAGACAACACCCATCACAATCAGCATCCAGACGTTCTTGCTGGCTGCCGGCAGGCTGTACATCAGAACATAGTCGATAGCGCCTGCAGAGAAAGAGAAGCCCGCATGGATACCCAGCGCCGTCGCAACGAACAGGCTGATGCCGGTCAGGATAGCGTGCAGGAGATACAGCAGCGGCGCCAGGAACATGAACAGGAATTCCAGCGGCTCAGTCACACCGGTCAGGAATGCGGTGATGGCAACCGACAGCAGCATACCGCCGACCATAGGACGACGCTCTTTAGGCGCCGCGAAGTACATCGCCAGCGCCGCGCCCGGCAGACCGAACATCATGATCGGGAAGAAGCCGGACATGAACATCCCCGCGGTGCCGTCACCGGCATAGAAGCGGTTGATATCACCGTGGAATACCGCGCCAGCAGCGTTAGTGAACTCACCAATCTGGAACCAGGCAATGGTGTTCAGCACCTGGTGCAGACCCGTCGGGATCAGCAGACGGTTGATGAAACCAAAAATACCGGAGCCGAGCGCGCCCGCGCCGACAATCCATTCACCACCAGCATGGATGGCGTTCTGCACCGGCGGCCAGACGTAGCCGAAGATGGCTGCCAGTACCAGACAGAAGAAGCCGGTTGCGATCGGCACAAAGCGTTTGCCGCCGAAGAAGCTCAGGAAGTCAGGCAGTTTGATGCCCGACCAGCGGTTATACACGGCGCCGCCGACCAGACCGGTAATGATACCTGCCAGGACGCCCATGTTGATGGCCGGGTTGATGGTGACCATCGCTTTAGTCAATACGAAGTAACCTACCGCCCCCGCCAGCGCTGCGGCACCGGCGCTGTCTTTCGACCAGCTGGATGCAACACCGATAGCGAAAATCAGCGCCAGGTTATCAAAGATTGCCCCGCCCGCCTGCGCGATAAACGAAATGTTAAGCAGATCGGGTTGCCCGAATCGCAGCAGCAGCGCCGCGACCGGCAGCACTGCGATAGGGAGCTGTAACGCCCTACCGAGTCGCTGGAAAAAACCTAAAATATTCATCTTATTCCCCCTATGAGACCCCGTTGAGGCTCATTAAAGCCACTTTATTATTGTGTAACCTGGTTAAATTTTTAACTTACCTGCAAAGTGTCTGAAAAATTAATTCGTCCCGCAAATTAAATGGCTATTTTTTGTGACAATAGTCACCAAATATCGTATTCACCTCCGCCTTTGACTGGCTAACAACGAAAACTTATTTTATCATTCAAAAAATCAACACGGATTGACCCCGGTCGGCGCAGTAACTGCAATACTCTTACTAGTATGCTGGCGCCAATCCGCCAGGTTCTAATTTAACTATTGAGGTGAACAATGAGACTGATCCCCCTGGTAACTGCTGAACAAGTCGGTAAATGGGCTGCCCGGCATATCGTTAACCGCATCAACGCGTTCAAACCGACTGCAGACCGTCCGTTTGTCCTCGGTCTGCCTACCGGCGGTACGCCTCTGACCGCTTACAAAGCGCTGGTTGAGATGCACAAAGCAGGCCAGGTTAGCTTTAAGCATGTTGTGACCTTCAACATGGATGAGTACGTTGGTCTGCCGAAAGATCACCCGGAAAGCTATCATAGCTTTATGCACCGCAACTTCTTTGATCACGTTGATATCCCGGCGGAAAATATTAATCTGCTGAATGGTAACGCGCCGGATATTGATGCAGAATGCCGTCGTTATGAAGAAAAAATTCGTTCTTACGGTAAAATCCACCTGTTTATGGGCGGCGTGGGTAACGATGGCCACATCGCTTTTAACGAACCAGCCTCTTCTCTGGCTTCACGCACGCGTATTAAAACCCTGACCCACGATACTCGCGTAGCGAACTCCCGCTTCTTCGACGGCGACGTTGATCAGGTGCCGAAGTACGCGCTGACCGTTGGCGTGGGCACCCTGCTGGATGCGGAAGAAGTGATGATTCTGGTACTGGGCCATCAGAAAGCGCTGGCGCTGCAGGCGGCGGTTGAAGGCAACGTTAACCATATGTGGACTATTACCTGTCTGCAGCTGCATCCGAAAGCCGTTGTGGTCTGCGATGAGCCGTCCACCATGGAACTAAAAGTTAAGACCCTGAAATATTTCAACGAATTAGAAGCTGAAAACATCAAAGGTCTGTAATGTAGTCTCGTCCCGCGGCTGCCCCCGCGGGACAATCATTTTTGATAACCGGGGGTCGTAATGTATGCATTAACCCAAGGCCGGATTTATACCGGTCATGAAATTCTGGATGACCATGCGATTGTTATCGCCAATGGCCTTATCGAACGTATCTGTCCTCAAACAGAGCTGCCAACCGGTATCGAACAGCGCTCGGTTGATGGTGCAATCCTTGCCCCCGGTTTTATCGACGTCCAGCTTAACGGCTGCGGCGGCGTGCAGTTTAACGACACGGCGGACGCGGTGACCGTTGAAACGCTGGAAATTATGCAGAAAGCCAATGAACGCTCCGGCTGCACCAGCTATTTGCCCACCCTGATTACCGCCAGCGATGATCTGATGAAGCAGGGCGTGCGCGTGATGCGTGAATACCTGCAAAAACATCCTCACCAGGCGCTGGGTCTGCATCTTGAAGGCCCGTGGCTGAATATTGTTAAAAAAGGCACCCACAATCCGGACTACGTACGTAAGCCGGATGCCGCGCTGGTCGATTTCCTGTGTCAAAACGCGGATGTCATCACCAAAATCACCCTGGCGCCGGAACGCGTGGAACCAGAAGTGATCCGTAAACTGGTCGCGGCAGGCATCATCGTTTCCGCCGGTCACTCCAACGCGACGCTCAAAGAGGCAAAAGTCGGCTTCCGCTCCGGCATCACTTTCGCTACCCATCTGTTTAACGCCATGCCGTATATCACCGGCCGCGAACCGGGTCTCGCCGGCGCGATTTTCGACGAGCCGGATGTCTACTGCGGTATTATCGTCGATGGTATGCACGTCGATTACGCTAACGTTCGCCTCGCTAAACGCCTGAAAGGCGATAAGTTGTGTCTCGTTACTGATGCAACGGCTCCGGCAGGCGCCAATATTGAGCAGTTCATTTTTGCTGGTAAAACAATATACTACCGGAACGGCCTGTGCGTAGATGAGAACGGTACCCTCAGCGGGTCTTCATTGACCATGATTGAAGGGGTGCGTAACCTCGTTGAGCATTGCGGCATCGCGCTGGACGAAGCGTTACGTATGGCAACGCTCTACCCTTCCCGTGCGATTGGCGTAGACAAACAGTTGGGCTGCATTGCCCCGGGGATGGTCGCTAACCTGACCGCATTTACCCGCGACTATAAAATCACCAAGACCATCGTTAATGGTAACGAGGTCGTCACTGAGTAAGTAAAGTATGACAGCAGGCGGACAGGCTCAAATTGGTAACGTCGATCTCGTAAAACAGCTGAACAGCGCGGCCGTTTATCGGCTCATCGATCAGCACGGCCCCATCTCGCGTATCCAGATTGCGGAACAAAGCCAGCTTGCCCCTGCCAGCGTAACGAAAATTACGCGTCAGCTTATTGAACGCGGGCTGATCAAAGAAGTCGATCAGCAGGCCTCCACCGGGGGCCGCCGCGCTATCTCCATCGTTGCGGAAACCCGCAGCTTCCACGCCATCGGCGTACGCCTGGGCCGCTATGACGCCACCCTGACGCTCTATGATTTGAGCAGCAAAACGCTTGAAGAAGAGCACTACCCGCTGCCGGAAAGAACCCAGGAAACCCTGGAACACGCGCTGCTAAATATCATTGCCGCCTTTATGGAGCGCTGCCAGCGTAAAATCCGCGAACTGATCGCCATCTCGGTGATCCTGCCGGGACTGGTCGATCCGGAAAGCGGCGTCATTCGCTACATGCCGCACATCCAGGTTGAAAACTGGGGTCTGGTCGAAGCGCTGGAAAAAAAGTTTAAGGTCACCTGTTTTGTCGGTCACGATATCCGTAGCCTCGCGCTGGCGGAGCACTACTTCGGTGCGAGCCACGACTGCGAAGACTCCATTCTGGTGCGCGTACACCGCGGAACCGGCGCGGGGATCATCTCCAATGGGCGGATTTTTATTGGCCGTAACGGTAACGTCGGCGAAATCGGCCATATTCAGGTCGACCCCTTAGGCGAGCGCTGCCACTGCGGTAACTTCGGTTGTCTGGAGACCGTCGCCGCCAACGCGGCAATTGAACATCGCGTTCGTCATCTGCTGGAACAGGGTTATCAGAGCAAAATCTCCCTCGATGACTGTACGATCAAAACAATCTGTAAAGCCGCGAATAAAGGCGATGCACTGGCCTGCGAGGTGATCGAGCACGTTGGCCGTCATCTGGGTAAAACTATCGCCATCGCCATTAACCTGTTTAATCCGCAAAAAGTGGTGATTGCCGGTGAGATCGTCGAAGCGGAAAAAGTGCTGTTGCCGGCTATTGAAGGCTGCATTAACACCCAGGCGCTGAAGGCATTTCGTAAAAATCTGCCGGTGGTCCGTTCTACGCTCGATCATCGTTCTGCCATCGGCGCTTTTGCTCTGGTCAAGCGCGCGATGCTTAACGGGATCCTGCTCCAGCGTTTGCTGGAAAGCTAAAGCCGCTTTATAGTTTCGCCTTTCTTTAACGATGTCGGACAGTCCATGACCATTCAAAACGTAATTTGTGATATTGACGGCGTGCTGATGCACGACAATGTGGCCGTACCGGGCGCCGCCGAATTCATCAAGCGCATTCTCGAAAAAGAGATGCCGCTGGTGATGCTGACTAACTACCCTTCGCAGACCGGCCAGGACCTGGCGAACCGCTTTGCGACCGCCGGAATTGATGTCCCTGATACTGCCTTTTATACCTCTGCGATGGCCACGGCGGATTTTCTGCGCCGTCAGGAAGGTAAAAAAGCCTATGTGGTCGGCGAAGGCGCGCTGATTCACGAACTGTACAAAGCCGGCTTTACCATCACTGACGTCAATCCTGATTTCGTTATCGTCGGTGAGACCCGCTCCTTTAACTGGGAGATGATGCATAAAGCGGCGTTTTTTGTCGCCAACGGCGCGCGCTTTATCGCCACTAACCCGGATACGCACGGCCGCGGCTACTATCCGGCCTGCGGCGCGCTGTGCGCCGGCATCGAGAAAATCTCCGGGCGTAAGCCGTTTTATGTCGGTAAACCAAGCCCGTGGATCATCCGCTCCGCGCTGAATAAAATGCAGGCGCATTCGGAACAAACGGTTATCGTCGGCGATAATCTGCGCACGGATATTCTGGCGGGCTTCCAGGCCGGTCTGGAAACTATCCTGGTGCTTTCGGGCGTTGCCACGCTCGATGATATCGACAGCATGCCGTTCCGCCCCTCATGGATTTACCCTTCCGTTGCGGAAATTGATATTTTCTGAATAAAACCACGTCTCATGACGTGGTTTTTCTCTTTTAAAGCCCCAAAAAAGCCCTTCATCTAATAAAAAAGCCTCATTATTAAATATCATTCAATGAAAGCGCTTAAAGCATGCTCTTTTTTCACTATCCAGCAATCGTCATTGCATTATTTCCTTTTCCAGCCGTAAAACCCTTGCGCCCTCCGCCCCTTTGCGGCATTTTCTTAAGCACGCACCAGGGCTTCGCAACGAGACGAAGCCTGCACAACATCAAATAAGACAGGGTAACGGAGAAGGCTATGTGTTCGATTTTTGGCGTACTGGATATTAAAACTGACGCAGGCGAGCTGCGTAAAAAGGCACTGGAACTCTCCCGCCTGATGCGCCACCGCGGCCCGGACTGGTCCGGCGTCTATGCCTGCGATAAAGCTATTCTGGCGCATGAACGCCTGTCAATCGTTGACGTGAACGCCGGCGCACAGCCGCTGTATAATGCCGCAAAAACGCACGCGCTTGCCGTCAACGGGGAAATCTACAACCATCAGGCGCTGCGCGCGGAATACGGCGATCGCTATGCCTTCCAGACCGGTTCCGACTGCGAAGTCATCCTCGCGCTGTATCAGGAAAAAGGTCCGGACTTCCTCGACGATCTGCAGGGAATGTTTGCTTTCGCGCTCTACGACAGTGAAAAAGACGCGTACCTGATTGGTCGCGACCACATCGGGATTATCCCGCTGTATATGGGCCACGACGAACACGGCAACTTCTACGTCGCTTCGGAAATGAAAGCGCTGGTACCGGTCTGCCGCACGATTAAAGAGTTCCCGGCAGGCAGCTACCTGTGGAGCAAAGATGGCGAAATTCGCCAGTACTATCAGCGCGACTGGTTCGACTATGACGCGGTGAAAGACAACGTCACGGACAAAAACGAACTGCGTCAGGCGCTGGAAGAGTCGGTGAAAAGCCACCTGATGTCCGATGTTCCGTACGGCGTACTGCTCTCCGGCGGCCTGGACTCATCGGTAATTTCCGCTATCACCAAGAAATTTGCCGCCCGCCGCGTCGAGGATCAGGAAAAATCCGAAGCCTGGTGGCCGCAGCTGCACTCTTTCGCCGTTGGGCTGGAAGGCGCCCCCGATCTGAAAGCCGCGCAGGAAGTGGCTAACCATCTGGGTACCGTGCATCACGAGATCCACTTTACGGTCCAGGAAGGGCTGGACGCGATTCGCGATGTTATCTATCACATTGAAACTTACGATGTCACCACCATCCGCGCTTCGACGCCGATGTATCTGATGTCGCGTAAAATCAAAGCGATGGGCATCAAAATGGTGCTCTCCGGCGAGGGTTCTGATGAAGTGTTCGGCGGCTATCTCTATTTCCATAAAGCGCCAAACGCCAAAGAGCTGCACGAAGAGACCGTACGCAAACTGCAGGCGCTGCACATGTTCGACTGCGCCCGTGCGAACAAGGCGATGTCCGCCTGGGGCGTTGAAGCCCGCGTGCCGTTCCTCGATAAGAAGTTCCTTGATGTGGCAATGCGTATCAACCCGCAGGATAAAATGTGCGGCAACGGTAAAATGGAAAAACATATTCTGCGCGAATGTTTTGAATCTTATCTGCCAGCAAGCGTCGCCTGGCGGCAGAAAGAGCAGTTCTCTGACGGCGTCGGTTACAGCTGGATCGACACCTTAAAAGAGGTGGCCGCTGAACAAATTTCCGATCAGCAGTTGGAAACGGCCAGCTTCCGCTTCCCGTACAACACGCCATCGTCGAAAGAAGCCTATCTGTATCGTGAGATCTTTGAAGAGCTCTTCCCGGTACCGAGCGCCGCAGAATGCGTGCCTGGCGGCCCGTCCGTCGCCTGCTCCTCCGCAAAAGCGATCGAGTGGGATGAATCTTTCAAAAAAATGAACGATCCGTCCGGACGCGCGGTGGGCGTACACCAGTCGGCCTACTAAGCCTCGTTTTTTGCCAAACGGACTCTTCGGAGTCCGTTTTTACTTTGAGCCTTATTTAAGCCGCTAAAAACGATAAATAACCAATAATTGCCGATTATTGCGCCACGCTGTTCGCAACCTAACCAAACAGTTACTTTCAGCCCATTTTCAATGAAAAAGAGGTTGACGCTTCAAAGCTCAATACGCATAATGCGCCCCGCAACGCCGATAAGGTAACGCGAAAAAAAAGATGGCTACGTAGCTCAGCTGGTTAGAGCACATCACTCATAATGATGGGGTCACAGGTTCGAATCCCGTCGTAGCCACCATCTTTTTTGCGGGAGTGGCGAAATTGGTAGACGCACCAGATTTAGGTTCTGGCGCCGCAAGGTGTGCGAGTTCAAGTCTCGCCTCCCGCACCATTTACTCGTTCGCGTTGTAAGTAAAAGTTTTTTGTTGGGGTATCGCCAAGCGGTAAGGCACCGGTTTTTGATACCGGCATTCCCTGGTTCGAATCCAGGTACCCCAGCCATATTTTCGATGTTTGCGGTTCACCGCGACGGTATTGGGGTATCGCCAAGCGGTAAGGCACCGGTTTT
>NZ_KV793483.1:230927-317458 GCF_001808475.1 Klebsiella sp. HMSC09D12
GGGTCACAGGTTCGAATCCCGTCGTAGCCACCATATCAAGGAATTATTGATTCAGTTCGATAAATCCAGAAAGAAATTGGGGTATCGCCAAGCGGTAAGGCACCGGATTCTGATTCCGGCATTCCGAGGTTCGAATCCTCGTACCCCAGCCAATAAATAGCAAAAAGCTCGCTTCGGCGAGCTTTTTGCGTTCTGGTATTTCGGCGATACCGGCGGAACTTCCCGACCCGGCCGCATCTACGGCAGCCGGGCCGCTTAACGTTACAACCCCAACGCGTATTTCAACGCCTGACGCTTCAGTCCGCCAGCGCGCTCGGCCGCCATCAGCCCAATATTTCTCAGTATCCGCACCGGTGGCAAATCGTTGCTAAATCCGGCGTAAAACAGATCCATCCCCGACTGCATAATAAAGTTGTCCGCCTGACGGCGCGTCTGGTAGCGCTTGAGCACCGGTAGGCTGGCCCACTCTTCGCCGTGGGCTTTTGCCCTGGCCAGGACATCCAGCAGCGCATCGACATCGCGATAGCCCAGATTGACCCCCTGCCCCGCCAGCGGATGAATGGTGTGCGCAGCATCGCCCACCAGCGCCAGCCCAGGTTTGACATACTGCAATGCATGGCGACGGGTCAACGGAAACGCGCCCGCGCTTAGCGGCGTCATCTCTCCCAGCCGCGCCGGGAAGTGGTGATTAATTTCCTGCTGTAGCTGAGCCATGCTCATGCCCTGCAGCTGGCGAATCCTCGCCGGCGTGTCGTACCACACCAGCGAAGCCCAATGATCGAACAGCGGTAAAAACGCCCGTGGCCCCGCAGGGGTAAACTGCTGCCAGGTACTATCGCCGGGATCCTCCGCGCACTGCACGCTGATCAACATACAGGATTGTTGGTACTGCCAGGCATGGATACCGATTCCTGCTAGCTGCCGCACCTGTGAACTGGCGCCGTCCGCGCCCACCAACAGCCGCGCATCAAGCTGGCTGCCATCGGTCAGCGTGACCGAAGCGTGCGTCTCTGCGCGACGCATCTCCTGAAGCGATGTGCCCACCCGCAGGGTGATGTTCTCGTGGGTCTCCAGCGCCTGCCATAGGGCACGCTGCAGGACGTTATTCTCTACCATATAGCCCAGTTCCGGCAGCTTCAGCTCCGCGGCGTTAAACACCACATGCGCGCTTTCCCACTCCCAGGTCTCGAGCTGGCGATAGGCATGGGCGCGCATGGACCGCACGCTATCCCAGACCCCCAGGCCTCTCAGCAGCCCTACCGATGAGGCGCCGATCGCCGAAATACGCACGTCAGGCGTGGAAGAAGCGTCAAAAGCCGGCGGCGCGTTTTTTTCAATGACCGTCACCGTAAAGCCCTGCTGCGCCAGGCCTAGCGCCAGGGCGCCGCCGACCATCCCGCCGCCAACGATAACGACATCTGTTGCATGAATTGTCATGGCTATTATCCTTAAACCCGAATCTCCTCAGTTTACCGGATTTTTATTCGGCTTGCGGTGATTACGGTCGTACTGGTCAGGGCGCGGTCAAAGCATTACAATACGCGCCCTGCAATCCTGGCTTTATATCCGTCACCCTTCACATTGCAGAGCAACATCCGGTGAAGACGCTGACTTTGGGTATACCTAATTAAGCATGAGCAAGTCGATGACAAAAAAACTCCATATTAAAACCTGGGGCTGTCAGATGAACGAATACGATTCATCAAAGATGGCCGATCTGCTGGATGCCACCCACGGGTATCAACTCACCGAAGTGGCGGAAGAAGCGGATGTGCTGCTGCTCAATACCTGCTCAATCCGTGAGAAGGCTCAGGAAAAAGTTTTCCATCAGCTAGGACGCTGGAAGCTGTTAAAAGAGAAGAACCCCAACCTGATCATTGGCGTTGGCGGCTGCGTGGCTTCTCAGGAAGGCGATCATATTCGCCAGCGCGCCCACTATGTCGATATTATTTTTGGGCCGCAGACCCTGCACCGTCTGCCGGAAATGATCAACTCGGTACGAGGCAACCGCAGCCCGGTCGTCGATATCAGCTTCCCGGAAATCGAAAAGTTCGACCGCCTGCCGGAACCGCGCGCCGAAGGCCCAAGCGCCTTTGTTTCCATCATGGAAGGCTGCAATAAGTACTGCACCTACTGCGTGGTGCCTTACACCCGCGGTGAGGAAGTGAGCCGCCCAAGCGACGATATCCTGTTTGAAATCGCCCAGCTTGCGGCTCAGGGCGTACGTGAAGTCAACCTGCTCGGGCAGAACGTGAACGCCTGGCGCGGGGAAAACTACGACGGCACCACCGGTAGCTTTGCCGATCTCCTGCGTCTGGTTGCGGCGATCGACGGTATCGACCGGATCCGCTTTACCACCAGCCACCCCATCGAGTTCACCGACGATATCATCGAGGTTTACCGCGATACGCCGGAGCTGGTCAGCTTCCTGCACCTGCCGGTACAGAGCGGTTCCGACCGCGTGCTGAACCTGATGGGCAGAACCCACACGGCGCTGGAATATAAAGCGATTATCCGTAAACTGCGCGCGGCGCGTCCGGATATTCAGATCAGCTCCGACTTCATCGTCGGCTTCCCTGGCGAAACCACCCAGGATTTCGAGCAGACCATGAAGCTGATTGCCGATGTGAATTTCGACATGAGCTACAGCTTCATCTTCTCCGCGCGTCCGGGAACGCCGGCGGCCGATATGGTCGACGATGTACCGGAAGAGGATAAGAAGCAGCGTCTGTATATTCTGCAGGAGCGCATCAACCAGCAGGCGATGGCCTGGAGCCGCCGTATGCTCGGCACCGTGCAGCGCATTCTGGTGGAAGGCACCTCACGCAAGAGCATCATGGAGCTGTCTGGCCGCACCGAGAATAACCGCGTGGTGAACTTCGAAGGCTCGCCTGAGATGATCGGTAAGTTTGTTGATGTCGAGATCACCGACGTCTGGACAAACTCCCTGCGCGGTAAAGTGGTGCGCACCGAGGACGAAATGGGTCTGCGTATCGCGGAAACCCCGGAGTCGGTGATTGCCCGTACCCGTAAAGAAAACGATTTGGGCGTCGGCATCTACCAGCCATAATCCGTTCAGGCCTGCCGCTCCGGCAGGCCTTGTATTTCCTCTCCTGAACCCAATATCTACAGCGATGCTTGCGCCATATTCCGATGACGTGAATAATTTCCTGACCGGCTACCCTCCGGCTATCAATGTATAAGAGGAACAGTTTGAATACAGACACTCGCGAAATCACCCTTGAGCCCGCGGACAACGCCCGTCTGCTGAGCCTGTGCGGCCCGTTTGATGACAACATTAAACAGCTGGAACGCCGTCTCGGCATCGAGATTAACCGTCGTGACAACCACTTTAAACTGACCGGCCGGCCGATTTGCGTCACCGCAGCGGCGGATATCCTGCGCAGTCTGTACGTTGATACCGCACCGATGCGCGGCGAAATTCAGGATATTGAACCGGAACAAATTCATCTGGCGATCAAAGAAGCCCGCGTGCTGGAGCAGAGCGCCGAAAGCGTGCCGGATTACGGCAAGGCCGTGAATATCAAAACCAAGCGTGGCGTGATTAAGCCGCGTACGCCGAATCAGGCGCAGTACATCGCCAATATTCTTGACCATGATATTACCTTCGGCGTCGGCCCTGCCGGGACCGGGAAAACCTACCTGGCGGTCGCCGCAGCGGTAGACGCGCTGGAGCGCCAGGAGATCCGCCGTATTCTTCTGACCCGTCCGGCGGTTGAGGCCGGCGAAAAACTGGGCTTCCTGCCCGGCGATCTGAGCCAGAAAGTGGACCCGTACCTGCGGCCGCTGTACGACGCGCTGTTTGAGATGCTCGGCTTCGAGAAAGTTGAAAAGCTGATTGAGCGCAACGTGATTGAAGTCGCGCCGCTGGCCTATATGCGCGGCCGTACGCTGAACGATGCGTTCATCATTCTTGATGAAAGCCAGAACACCACCATCGAACAGATGAAAATGTTCCTGACTCGTATCGGCTTTAACTCTAAGGCGGTCATTACCGGCGACGTCACACAGATTGACCTGCCGCGCAGCACCAAATCGGGCCTGCGCCACGCAATTGAAGTGCTGGCAGAAGTCGATGAGATTAGCTTCAACTTCTTCCATAGCGAAGACGTGGTGCGCCATCCGGTGGTTGCCCGTATCGTTAACGCCTATGAAGCCTGGGAAGAAGCAGACCAGAAACGTAAAGCAGAGCTGGCCGCCGAGCGCAAACGCGAAGCCCAGGAACAGGAGCATAAATGAGTCAGGTCATTCTCGATTTACAGCTGGCTTGCGAAGATAACAGCGGAATGCCGGATGAAGCCTTGTTTCAGCGCTGGGTCGATAGCGTTATTCCGCAGTTCCAGGAGGAGTCGGAACTCACGATTCGGCTGGTTGATGAAGCGGAAAGCCACGAGCTGAACCTGACCTATCGTGGGAAAGATAAACCGACTAACGTGCTCTCTTTCCCCTTCGAAGCGCCGCCCGGCATCGAAATGCCGCTGCTTGGCGATCTGGTCATCTGTCGTCAGGTGGTCGAGCAGGAAGCGCAAGAGCAAGGTAAACCGCTGGAGGCGCACTGGGCGCATATGGTCGTCCACGGTAGCCTGCATCTTTTGGGCTATGACCATATTATTGATGAAGAAGCGGAAGAGATGGAATCCCTCGAAACGGAGATAATGCTTGCTCTGGGCTATGAGGATCCGTACATTGCCGAGAAGGAATAACCTGTTGCCGGCTTTGCCGGCGACTGGCCGCTATGCCGGGCGCTGAGTATACGCGTGACGAGCGACTATTTAACCAACATGAGAACCCATACGACGCCATGAGCGACGACAATTCACACAGTAGCGACACAGTAAACAGCAAAAAGGGATTCTTCTCCCTGTTACTCAGCCAGCTTTTTCACGGGGAACCGAAAAACCGTGATGAACTGCTGGCGCTGATCCGTGATTCCGGGCAAAACGACCTTATCGACGAAGATACGCGCGATATGCTCGAAGGGGTAATGGATATCGCCGACCAGCGCGTCCGCGACATCATGATCCCCCGCTCGCAGATGATTACCCTGAAACGCAACCAGACGCTGGACGAGTGCCTCGATGTGATCATCGAATCCGCCCACTCGCGTTTCCCGGTGATCAGCGAAGACAAAGATCACATCGAAGGGATTCTGATGGCCAAAGATCTGCTGCCGTTTATGCGCAGCGATGCTGAAGCCTTCAGCATGGAAAAAGTGTTGCGCCCGGCGGTTGTCGTGCCCGAAAGCAAGCGGGTTGACCGCATGCTGAAGGAGTTCCGCTCCCAGCGTTATCATATGGCTATCGTTATCGATGAGTTTGGCGGCGTCTCGGGTCTGGTGACCATTGAAGATATCCTTGAGCTGATCGTCGGTGAGATAGAAGACGAATATGACGAAGAAGAAGATATCGATTTCCGTCAGTTGAGCCGCCATACGTGGACGGTACGCGCGCTGGCCTCAATCGAAGACTTCAACGAAGCCTTCAGCACCCACTTCAGCGATGAAGAGGTTGATACCATCGGTGGTCTGGTGATGCAGGCCTTTGGTCATCTGCCTGCCCGCGGCGAGTCTATCGACATTGATGGTTACCAATTCAAGGTCGCAATGGCCGACAGTCGACGTATTATTCAGGTACACGTAAAGCTTCCTGATGATGCCCCGCAGCCGAAGCTGGAAGACTAATCCAACGGGACGATTAACCTAAATGGTATTTGCCTCTCTCATTGAACGCCAGCGCGTACGCCTGCTGCTGGCGCTTTTATTCGGAGCCAGCGGAACGCTGGCTTTTTCACCTTATGACATCTGGCCGGCGGCGATTATTTCATTAATCGGCCTGCAGGGCTTAACCCTCAACCGCCGTCCTGTGCAAAGCGCCGCGATCGGCTATTTCTGGGGCTTAGGGCTGTTCGGCTCCGGTATTAACTGGGTCTACGTGAGTATCGCGCAGTTCGGCGGTATGCCCGGGCCGGTCAACGTTTTCCTGGTCGTTCTGCTTGCCGCCTATCTCTCTCTGTACACCGGATTATTTGCCGGTATTCTTTCGCGCCTGTGGCCAAAAACCAGCTGGGTACGCGTTGCCATCGCCGCCCCGGTGATATGGCAGGTTACCGAGTTTCTGCGCGGCTGGGTGCTGACCGGCTTTCCGTGGTTACAGTTTGGCTACAGCCAGATCGACGGTCCGTTCAAAGGGCTGGCGCCCGTTATGGGCGTCGAGGCGATTAACTTCCTGCTGATGATCGTCAGCGGTTTGCTGATACTGGCTATCGTGCAGCGCAGCTGGAAGCCGCTGGTCGCTGCCGTCGTGCTGTTCGCCCTGCCCTTCCCGCTGCGCTATATTCAGTGGTATCAGCTGCTGCCGGAGCGCGCGACCACGGTTTCGCTGGTACAGGGAGATATCCCCCAGGCGATGAAATGGGACCAGGATCAGCTACTCAATACCCTGAAAACCTATCTGGATCTCACCCAGCCGCATATGGGCAAATCGCAGCTGATCGTCTGGCCGGAGTCGGCGATACCGGATCTGGAAATTAATCAGCAGCGCTTCCTCAGTATGATGGATGACCTGATGCGGTCGAAAAACAGCTCGCTGATTACCGGCATCGTCGACGCGCGCCTGAACGCGCGTAATCGCTACGATACTTACAACACCATTATTACGCTGGGCAAAGATAACCCGTACAGCTACGACTCAAAGAATCGCTACAACAAGAACCATCTGGTGCCGTTTGGCGAGTTTGTGCCGCTGGAATCGATTCTGCGTCCGCTGGCGCCATTCTTTGATCTGCCAATGTCCTCTTTCAGCCGCGGTCCGTACGTACAGCCGCAGCTGGTGGCGCATAACATGCGACTGACGGCGGCTATCTGCTACGAGATCATCCTTGGCGAGCAGGTGCGGGATAACTTCCGCCCGGACACGGATTTTCTGCTAACCATCTCTAACGACGCGTGGTTCGGCAAATCTATCGGCCCGTGGCAGCATTTCCAGATGGCGCGTATGCGCGCGCTGGAGCTGGCCCGTCCGCTACTGCGTAGCACCAATAACGGCATAACCGCGGTCATCGGCCCGCGCGGTGAAATTCAGGCAATGATCCCGCAGTTCACCCGCGCCGTGTTAACCAGCAAAGTGACCCCAACGACAGGACTGACGCCGTACGCTCGTACGGGAAACTGGCCGCTGTGGGCGTTAACCATCCTGTTCGGTTTTGGCGCCCTGCTGATGAGTCTGCGCCAGCGCCGTCAATAATTCCTCCTTTCTCTTCTACCGCGGCGGCTTTCGTCGCCGCGATCATCTCTTCCTTTCGTTGCATATTGGCACGGCCATTGCTTAATAAATTCCTGTAGCAACGCGATCCTGAGGGGTACAACCCGGTTGCACCACCACAGATCATCAGGCAGCGCTATTTTGGTGCAATGGGGGATTTTTGCCTTTAAATGGTGCGGTGCGCCTCGCAAAAACCAACAATATAGCAGCAAAATCTTTACATTAAGCCAAACTAAATGCTAACAAACACATACAAATGCTGCACGCAAAGACGGCAGCCATAAAAAGCACACACATTCACAATGGGTATCAATAGCGTTTAACGACGCTGAGGATAAGGAGTCGGATATGCAATTACGTAAACTGGCCGCAGCGATGCTGGTCATGGGACTGACCGCCGGCGCGGCGCAGGCAGAAGACGCAGCAGCAACCACCGGCCAGAGCACTCTGGATAAAATTGCCAAAAACGGCGTCATCGTCGTTGGTCACCGTGAATCATCCGTTCCATTTTCTTACTATGACAACAAGCAGCAGGTCGTAGGCTACTCCCAGGACTACTCAAATGCGATCGTTGATGCCATCAAGAAAAAGCTGAACAAACCGGATCTGCAGGTGAAGCTGATCCCGGTTACGTCTCAAAACCGTATCCCGCTGCTGCAAAACGGTACCTATGATTTCGAATGCGGTTCCACCACCAACAACCTTGAACGTCAGAAACAGGCGGCCTTCTCCGACACCATTTTCGTTGTCGGTACCCGTCTGCTGGTGAAAAAAGGCGGCGCGATTAAGGACTTTCCGGACCTGAAGGATAAAGCCGTCGTCGTCACCTCCGGAACTACCTCCGAAATTCTGCTGCATAAGCTGAATGACGAGAAAAAAATGAACATGCGCATTATCAGTGCTAAAGATCACGGCGACTCTTTCCGTACCCTGGAAAGCGGACGCGCGGTGGCCTTTATGATGGATGACGCGCTGCTGGCGGGCGAACGGGCGAAGGCGAAGAAGCCGGATAATTGGGAGATCGTCGGCACGGCGCAATCTCAGGAAGCTTACGGCTGTATGCTGCGTAAAGACGATCCGCAGTTCAAAACGCTGGTTGATGAGACGGTAGCCCAGGCGCAGACCTCCGGTGAAGCCGAAAAATGGTTCGACAAGTGGTTTAAAAATCCTATTCCGCCAAAAAACCTGAATATGAATTTTGAACTTTCTGACGAAATGAAAGCGCTGTTCAAATCACCTAACGACAAAGCTCTTAACTAATTAAAAAAACAAGGGGCAGGAACTCCTGCCCTCCCGATTGTTGCTACGGCGCGGACAGACTATACGGCGGCTGGTCGTTCCCCAGCGGCCGCGAATACCGAAACAGGCTGAGCAACAATCTTCGAGGGTAGCGCTGCTACCCTTTTTTTTCCAGGAGTCATGTATGTCAATAGACTGGAACTGGGGGATATTCCTGCAACAGGCCCCGTTCGGCAATACTACCTATTTAGGCTGGCTATGGAGTGGTTTTCAGGTCACCGTTACGCTGTCGGTCACGGCCTGGATTATCGCCTTCTTCGTAGGCTCGCTATTCGGTATTCTCCGTACCGTCCCTAATCGTCTACTCTCGACTATCGGTACCTGTTACGTTGAGCTGTTCCGTAACGTTCCGCTTATCGTGCAGTTTTTCACCTGGTATCTGGTGGTGCCTGAACTGCTGCCGGAAAATATCGGCATGTGGTTTAAGTCCGAGCTGGACCCTAATATTCAGTTTTTCGTTTCTTCGATGCTGTGTCTGGGATTATTTACCGCCGCTCGCGTCTGCGAACAGGTTCGTTCCGGCATCCAGTCCCTGCCGCGCGGCCAGAAAAATGCCGGGCTGGCGATGGGGCTGACGCTCCCGCAAACCTATCGTTACGTGCTGCTGCCCAACGCCTATCGCGTTATCGTGCCGCCAATGACCTCTGAAATGATGAACCTGGTGAAAAACTCGGCCATCGCTTCCACCATTGGACTTGCCGATATGGCCGCGCAGGCGGGTAAGCTGCTGGACTACTCGGCCCATGCCTGGGAATCGTTTACCGCCATCACCCTCGCCTACGTCTTTATCAACGCCGTCATCATGCTGATCATGTACGTGGTCGAACGTAAGGTCCGCCTGCCGGGCAATATGGGGGGTAAATAATGTACGATTTTGACTGGAGTTCTATTATCCCTTCCATGCCATACCTGCTGGCTGGACTGGTCATCACGTTAAAAATCACCGTGACCGCGATTGTTATCGGGATTGTCTGGGGGACGATTCTGGCCGTGATGCGCCTGTCGAGTTTCCTGCCGCTGGCGTGGTTTGCCAAAACTTACGTTAACGTCTTCCGTTCTATTCCGCTGGTAATGGTACTGCTGTGGTTTTATCTGATTGTCCCGGGCTTCCTGCAGAACGTGCTTGGCCTGTCGCCGAAAACCGATATCCGGCTGATTTCGGCGATGATCGCCTTTTCCATGTTTGAAGCGGCTTACTACTCGGAAATCATTCGTGCCGGTATTCAGAGTATCTCCCGCGGCCAGTCCAGCGCTGCGCTGGCGCTGGGCATGACCCACTGGCAATCTATGAAGCTGGTGATCCTGCCGCAGGCGTTTCGCGCCATGGTACCGCTGCTGCTGACTCAGGGCATCGTCCTGTTCCAGGATACCTCGCTGGTTTATGTCCTGAGCCTGGCCGACTTTTTCCGCACCGCCTCGACGATTGGCGAACGTGACGGAACCCAGGTGGAGATGGTGCTGTTCGCAGGCGCCGTATATTTTGTTATTAGCCTCAGCGCATCGCTGTTGGTCAGCTGGTTGAAGAAAAGGACTGTGTAATGATTACCCTGAAAAATGTTTCAAAATGGTATGGTCACTTTCAGGTGCTGACCGATTGCTCCACGGAAGTGAAAAAAGGCGAAGTGGTGGTGGTCTGCGGGCCTTCGGGTTCGGGTAAATCAACGCTGATTAAAACCGTCAACGGCCTGGAGCCCATCCAGCAAGGTCAAATCATCGTCGACGGCACCACCGTCAACGATAAAAAGACCAATCTCGCCAAACTGCGCTCGCGGGTCGGGATGGTATTCCAGCATTTCGAGCTGTTCCCGCACTTATCGATTATTGATAACCTCACCCTGGCGCAGGTTAAGGTGCTCAATCGCGATAAAGCAGCTTCTCGAGCAAAAGGGCTAAAGCTGCTGGAACGCGTGGGGCTTTCCGCCCATGCTGAAAAATTCCCCGCTCAGCTCTCGGGCGGCCAACAGCAGCGCGTGGCCATCGCTCGCGCGCTGTGCATGGACCCCATCGCCATGCTGTTTGATGAACCCACTTCCGCGCTTGACCCTGAGATGATTAACGAAGTGCTGGACGTTATGGTTGAACTGGCGAATGAAGGGATGACCATGATGGTGGTTACCCATGAAATGGGCTTTGCTCGTAAGGTCGCCAACCGGGTCATCTTTATGGATGAAGGTAAAATAGTCGAAGACGCCGATAAAGACGCGTTTTTTGCTAACCCGCAATCAGAACGCGCCAAGGACTTCCTCGCCAAAATTCTGCACTAACTTCTGCGGCGCGCACGATATCACCGTGCGCGCCCGCAGCTCTTCCCCTTTCAATCACTTCATCTCAAGGCGTCAGCTTCACAACGTGAAGTAAATATTTCACAAAGAATTCAGGGGCCGGTGAATGGATAAACCGCCACGGCATCGTTAGCATACAGCCTCTCGTAATAATCCCCCCGGAGTATGAATTATTTAAAAATAATATTTCAATCGACTTGCTATACGTCGCTGGCTATTTCCGACCGCGCATAGCTATTAATAATAATCTCACTCAATGAAACAAACGGATATTGCTTCATGTGGACTAATACCAACAGCCTGGCCATTATTTTGTGTTTAAATCTGCTCACCTGTTTTACTGCCCGCGCGGGTATTGAGGCCGCAACGGTAAACCAGGTTGAACAGGATAAAGCCCGTGAAAGCGCATTAATGCCCCATCAGCAGCAATACCAATCCTCTCGTAGCCATGTAAAAACGCAAACTTTAATATTTCCCGAA
The DNA here is from genome assembly GCF_001808475.1 of Klebsiella sp. HMSC09D12. Lineage (NCBI taxonomy): Bacteria > Pseudomonadati > Pseudomonadota > Gammaproteobacteria > Enterobacterales > Enterobacteriaceae > Klebsiella > Klebsiella sp. HMSC09D12. The sequence continues at coordinate 242,269 of NZ_KV793483.1, forward strand.
GAAGCGACCTGCAGATATATCACGCAAGTTGATATTGCCTCCGAGGACAAAGCTAAAACCACCACCCTCCTCGGAAAGATCGCCTCCCAGGCGATTGGCCATTGTTTAGGTGTGGAAGGAATTCGTCTGCTGACGACCGCTTTGCAAAATGAGCTGATAACGCAAGGGTATATCACTTCCCTGATCGATGTTCCTTCCCAGTCATTAGAAGGCGGCATTCTGAAGATAACGCTTGTTTATGGCAAAACGGGGCATATTGCTTTTGCGCCGAATAGCGCCACAACGAACCTGTGGACCTCGATGCCCACGCATACCGGTAAGATCCTGCGCCTTAGCGATCTTGAACAAGGGATGGCTAACCTGCAACGCCAGCCTGGCGCCAGCGCCCATATGAAACTGCGGCCGGGGGAACATATCGGCGAGAGCGATATCGAAATCGCCCGCGTAACGGATAAACAGTGGCAGGTTGGCGCCTGGCTTGATGATGCCGGTAGCCGCGCCAGCGGGCGCTATCAGGGCGGCGGCGCGCTGTACCTGTACGATTTATCCTCATTGAACGATATTCTGTCCATCTCGGCAGGCGGCGACGTTGAATTCAACCAGCACAACGACGGCAACCATAACGGCAACCTTTACTACTCCGTACCTTTTGGTTACTGGTCATTGAGCATGTACGGCTCCTACAGCCAGTACCGCCAGCTGTTTAAAGGAAGATGGTCAAGCATCGACTATAAAAGTAAAAACCGTTATTACAGCGCGACCCTTAGCCGCCTGCTTTCACACACCCGACAGCAAAAAACGACCGCCGATCTGCGCATAGCGAAAAGCAGTTCACACTACTTTTTTGGCGGCGATGAGCTTTACGTCATGCGCAAACAGAATCCGGTCTGGGAATTTACCCTGCGCCACCAGCGCTATTTTAACAATAAAATTGTCGACGCCAGCGTGGGTATTCAGCGCAGCCTGCCGTGGCTCAGCTCCGTGCCTACGCCAGAGGAAAAAGCCGGTTTATACAGCCGCCATTCGCGCGTCGTGCATGCCGATATTCAGGCATTAATGCAGTTTGCCGCAACCGGCGATAAATTTAGCTGGATGCCGCGTTTCCATGCCCAGTTCAGCCCGGATATATTATCTTCGGACAACCAGTTTAATATCGGCAATCGCTGGACGATTCGCGGTTTTGACGGCGAAAATACGCTATCGGCCAATCAGGGCTGGTACTGGCGTAACGATTTTAGCTGGAATATGCCTACTGCCGACCGGCAGTTATATCTTGGACTCGATTTCGGCAGAATCATCGGCAACGAGCGCGCGCAGCAAGGGAAAAGCCTTTCTGGCGCAGTCGGCGGGATCCGTGGAGAAATAGTATCAACGCAATATGACTTTTTTATCGGCACGCCTATCAGTAAACCTGATGACTTTCATAGCGATGCCATGAATATGGGCTTTTCATTACAGTGGAGGTATTAGTTTTCATCCGCGCATTACTGCTATTTACTGATTCATCTTTTTATATTTAAAGGAATAAATTACATGTTTAAATTCAAGGTTTCCTATGTTGCGCTGGCGGCAGCGCTAAGCTCATCCGTTGTTTATGCCGACCCGTCAAGCTATACGCATAGGTCAGGGGCAAATGTTATTGATATTGAAGCGCCTAATGCCGCAGGCGTCTCGCATAACTTATATCGCGAATTCAACGTCGGCCCTAACGGCACTATTTTAAACAACAGCGCCAGCGACGTGAACCACAGCACTCACGGTAGTATCGCTAAGAATAATAATCTGACCAACGGCAGCGCTTCCGTTATTTTGAATGAAGTCACCTCCAATAAAATGAGTAACCTGCAGGGCTTTATCGAAGTTAACGGGCAAAAAGCCGATGTCGTGATCGCCAACCCCAACGGCATCACCTGCTCCGGGTGCAGTTTTATCAACACCAACAACGCAATACTTACCACAGGCCAGGTCAACCTGAGCGATACCGGCGCAATTGAGAGCTATACGGTCACGCAAGGGAAAATCACCATCGGTGATAAAGGTATGAACGCATCCACTAACTATGCCGCCCTGCTTGCGGATGCTATTGCGATTAACGGCACTGTGACCGCCGCCAATGCAGCCGTCGGCGCGGGCAATTTTACGTATAATAACCAGACCGGGGAAATGAACTCCCTGGGTAAAACAGCAACTGTTATGCAGATGATCTTTCCAGAATACAGCATTGATATCAGCAACCTGGGCGGTATCAAGGCCAATAGTATTAGCATGGTGGGTAATACCTTAGGTCTTGGCGTGCGTAATAAAGGCACTATTACCGCAAATGCCGCGCTCGCCATGACCAGCTATGGTTCTCTGGTTAATGAAGGTTCCATCAACACGAACGGCCTTATGGCTAAAATGGCATCTTTAGGCGATATGAAAAATACAGGTACAATTAATAGTACTGCTTACGTTACGCAGCTCAGTAGTGTGGGCACCCTGACCAATGAAGGCACAATTGCCAGTAGTAAACAGATTGCCATCAGCGCGACCGGCGATCTTGTTAACGCCGGCACGATGAAGGGAACGCAATTGTTATCCGTAGCCAGCGGGGGCAATCTCACCACCCGTAAGGGCTCAAATACCGTTTCCGATGGTCAGTTAGCGGTTTCCGCCAACAATATTGACAACGCGGGTTCAATGCGCGGCAATATAACCAACGTCGCATTCAGCGGCGATAAACTCAAAGTCACCGGTGAGCTCCGGGGTCATTCCACTCTGACCGTGCAATCTAAAAAGGATGACAAAGTCAATTCGGGGTTAATTTATAACACAGGAAGTATTTCCGGTAATGATGTAACGATTATCACTAACGGAAATTTGGATCAGGAGGGTAATATTATTGGTCAAAACTCGTTATCGATTAAAAGTAATGTTTTAGACAATGTTTATTATATTTATGGGAAGTCACTAAATATTGAAAGTAATTATGTTCGCAACAGAGCAACAATCGATGGCTATAGTAACACTATTAGCGCGGCCAACGGCATTCTTAATGAAGGGCAAATCTCTGCGAGCGGAGATTTGACTCTGAGGACGCTAAATCACGCTAATATCACCAACTACAACACCATCAAAGCCAATGGTTCTCTCACCATGACCACAGGGACTGTTAAAAATGGCGGCTACCGCTGCGGCTTTTTAAATCTGGCAACCTGCGGTAAAGGCTCTATTTCCGCTAACAAGCTGGTCCTTAACTCTTATCATAACTATGCCTCTGAAATGGGCGGGCAACAGCAGTATAAATATGCTGAAATAAATACTATTCGTTAAAAAATAAGCGATGCGCTGGTAACGGCGCATCGCCAATAATTAACCACAACAGGCCACGCCTTGCATCAGGCAAAGCCCATCCATCTTTAGCACGCGATCGCCATCATCACCTCGTGCATCGAGCATCTTATTGCAAACTAATTGGGTCAATAGAATATGCGGTGATACCTGCGATGGGCTGCACGATAATCCGTAGCTGAGTGAAAAAATGTGTAGCAAACCAGTTGAGATAAAAAAGATGCACGACGTATTCTTAAAACGGAAGCCAATATATAACTTATATTGGCTAAAAAACTTACAATTAATCATTTTTAATCGGGCCCGATGCAATAATTATCCACCAGACCCGATCGATCAGGGCTCGAACGGGCGACGCTGGAACTGATCGTGCCCGCATTTTGGACAACGCGGCAGCACGTCCGGCGTATAAACCGGCAGATGATAATGACACTTCTCACAAACCAGATTGCCGAGTCCAACCACTTCGCCGCTGTGATAAACGCCGTGGTGGCTGAGATCCTGGAAGACTTCGCGCCACTCAAGCTGGGTTTTGTCAGTGATATCCGCCAGCTCCTGCCACAGACTCTCCTTAATCACGCGCATAAAGACGCTATCGGTGAGCTCCTCCTGGCTCTCTTCATAGCTGAGCGCAAACTCTTCCAGATCGCGTCTGACGGCGCGAATGACGTTGTCGATTTCACTCTGCGTTAACTCGCCGGACTGGCTAATCCTTCCCCTGGCCTGCTCCACCAGCGCATCGATATCGCGTTCTCCATTGCGTAACCGCTCGCTGAGCGTCGACACCAGCTCTCGGTAAAACTGAGCTACCTTGTTCATCTTTTCGCCTCCGGTGTGGTTAACTTCTTCTAATGATAGACGTTATCTGCGCATAGCTCTGCCCGTCATGCCACAGAGTCGTGAAATATTCTCTGGCGCTTTCCTCGCGGTAAGTGTGTGAAAGGCTGTTTTGACGTTGGCGTTTGGGCTATGCTATGCCGATCTGAAATAACACATCCATTGGCTACATTTTGTAGCTGTATTGAAAACAGGACCACTGGCTGCCATGCAAGAGCAATACCGCCCGGAAGAGATAGAATCAAAAGTCCAGCAACACTGGGACGAGAAGCGTACCTTTGAAGTTACCGAAGACGAGAGTAAAGAGAAGTATTACTGCCTGTCGATGCTTCCCTATCCTTCTGGTCGACTACACATGGGCCACGTGCGCAACTACACCATTGGCGACGTGATTTCCCGTTACCAGCGCATGTTAGGCAAGAACGTGCTGCAGCCTATCGGCTGGGATGCGTTTGGCCTGCCTGCGGAAGGCGCGGCGGTGAAAAACAACACAGCTCCGGCACCGTGGACCTACGACAATATCGCCTACATGAAGAATCAGCTGAAAAAGCTGGGCTTTGGCTATGACTGGAGCCGCGAAGTGGCGACCTGCACCCCGGAATATTACCGCTGGGAGCAGAAGTTCTTCACCGAGCTGTATAAAAAAGGCCTGGTCTACAAAAAAACCTCCGCGGTGAACTGGTGCCCGAACGACCAGACCGTTCTGGCGAACGAGCAGGTTATCGACGGCTGCTGCTGGCGCTGCGATACCAAAGTTGAGCGTAAAGAGATCCCGCAGTGGTTTATTAAAATTACCGCCTACGCTGACGAGCTGCTGAACGATCTGGACAACCTGGATCACTGGCCGGATACCGTGAAGACCATGCAGCGTAACTGGATTGGCCGCTCCGAAGGCGTCGAAATCTCCTTCGATGTTAACGACTACGCCGACAAGCTGACCGTCTACACCACCCGCCCGGACACCTTTATGGGCTGTACCTATCTGGCCGTGGCGGCGGGTCACCCGCTGGCGCAGCAGGCAGCAGCCAATAACCCCGCGCTGGCGACGTTTATCGACGAATGCCGCAATACCAAAGTTGCCGAAGCCGAAATGGCAACTATGGAGAAAAAAGGCGTCGATACCGGTTATAAAGCGATTCATCCACTGACCGGTGAAGCGATCCCGGTCTGGGCGGCAAACTTTGTCCTGATGGAGTATGGCACCGGCGCGGTAATGGCCGTTCCGGGTCACGATCAGCGCGACTACGAGTTTGCCAGTAAATACGGTCTGGAGATCAAGCCGGTCATTCTGGCCGCCGACGGTTCCGAACCGGATCTCTCCGAACAGGCGCTGACCGAAAAAGGCGTGCTGTTCAACTCTGGCGAATTCGATGGTCTGGATCACGAAGCTGGCTTTAACGCCATCGCCGATAAGCTGGCTTCACTTGGCGTCGGCGAACGTAAAGTGAACTACCGCCTGCGCGACTGGGGCGTTTCCCGTCAGCGCTACTGGGGTGCGCCGATTCCAATGGTGACGCTGGAAGACGGTACCGTAATGCCGACTCCGGAAGATCAGCTGCCGGTAATTCTGCCGGAAGATGTGGTCATGGACGGCATCACCAGCCCCATTAAAGCCGATCCTGAGTGGGCGAAAACCACCGTAAACGGCCAGCCGGCGCTGCGTGAAACCGATACCTTTGATACCTTCATGGAATCCTCCTGGTACTACGCGCGCTATACCTGCCCGCAGTACGACCAGGGCATGCTGGACCCGGAAGCGGCGAACTACTGGCTGCCGGTGGATATTTATATCGGCGGTATCGAACACGCCATCATGCACCTGCTGTACTTCCGCTTCTTCCACAAGCTGATGCGCGACGCGGGCATGGTTAACTCTGACGAACCGGCAAAACAGCTGCTTTGCCAGGGCATGGTGCTGGCGGATGCCTTCTACTACGTTGGCGCGAACGGCGAGCGTAACTGGGTCTCTCCGGTTGATGCGATCGTTGAGCGCGATGAGAAAGGCCGCATTGCGAAGGCGAGAGATGCTGAAGGCCATGAGCTGGTCTATACCGGCATGAGCAAGATGTCCAAGTCGAAAAACAACGGCATCGACCCGCAGGTCATGGTTCAACGTTACGGCGCCGACACCGTGCGTCTGTTTATGATGTTCGCCTCGCCGGCTGACATGACGCTGGAGTGGCAGGAGTCCGGCGTGGAAGGGGCCAACCGCTTCCTGAAACGCGTCTGGAAACTGGTTTACGAGCATACCACACAGGGTGAAGTTGCCGCGCTGGACGTTGACAGCCTCAGCGAAGATCAAAAAGCGCTGCGCCGCGACGTACACAAAACGATCGCTAAAGTGACCGATGATATCGGCCGCCGTCAGACCTTCAATACCGCGATCGCGGCGATTATGGAGCTGATGAACAAGCTGGCGAAAGCGCCGCAGGAAAGCGAACAGGATCGCGCGCTGATGCGTGAGGCTCTGCTGGCGGTCGTTCGCATGCTCAACCCGTTCACCCCGCACGCGAGCTTTACCCTGTGGCAGGAGCTGGGCGGCGAAGGCGATATTGACAACACGCCGTGGCCGGTTGCGGACGAAAGCGCTATGGTTGAAGACACCACGCTGGTTGTCGTCCAGGTAAATGGTAAAGTTCGTGGTAAAATTACCGTTGCGGTAGATGCAACCGAAGAGCAGGTGCGCGAGCGTGCGGCTCAGGAGCATCTGGTCGCGAAATATCTCGACGGTGTGACCGTGCGTAAAGTGATCTACGTTCCGGGTAAACTGCTCAATCTGGTCGTTGGCTAAGCGCGGGAGGAAGCGTGCGATATCTGGCAACATTGTTGTTAACTCTGGCGGTGTTAATCACCGCCGGTTGTGGCTGGCACCTGCGTAGCACTACGCAGGTTCCGACCGCAATGAAAACCATGATCTTCCAGTCGGGCGATCCAAATGGTCCATTAAGTCGCGCTGTCCGTAATCAGCTGCGCCTGAACGGCGTCGAGCTGGTTGATGCCAGTACGCTGCGCAAGGATATCCCTTCCCTGCGTCTGGAGTCATCGTCCATTCAGAAAGACACGGCATCTATTTTCCAGGATGGCCGTACTGCTGAATATCAGATGGTGATGACGGTGAATGCCAGCGTCCTGATCCCTGGTCATGATATCTATCCCATCACGACCAAAGTCTACCGTTCGTTCTTCGATAACCCGCAGGCGGCGTTAGCGAAAGATGCCGAGCAGGACATGATCATTCAGGAAATGTACGACAAAGCAGCCGAACAGCTGATCCGTAAGCTGCCGAGCGTACACGTTGCGGATGTCGAAGCCACCAAAGAGGATGAGAAGCCGGTGAACGCCGCTTCCACCTCCGGCAATCGCGTCTCCACCACGCTGGGTAACTGATGATTCGGTTGTACCCGGAACAGCTCCGCGCGCAGCTCACTGAAGGGCTGCGCGCGGCCTATCTGCTGCTTGGCAACGACCCGCTGCTGTTGCAGGAAAGCCAGGACGCCATCCGCGAAGCCGCTGCCGCCCAGGGCTTTATCGAACACCATACCGCCAGCATTGATGCCAGCACCGACTGGTCTGCCCTTTTCTCCCTCAGTCAGGCGATGAGCCTGTTTGCCAGCCGCCAGACGCTGCTGCTGATCCTGCCGGAGAACGGCCCCAATGTGGCAATCAACGAACAGCTCGCCACGCTTGTCAGCATGCTGCATGACGATCTTCTGCTGATCGTGCGCGGCAATAAGCTGACGAAAGCCCAGGATAACGCCGCGTGGATCGCCGCTCTTGCCAGCCGTGCCGTTCAGGTTAGCTGTCAGACGCCGGAATATGCCCAGCTGCCGCGCTGGCTTGCCGCGCGCGCAAAGCAGCATCATCTGCAGCTTGATGACGCAGCCAGCCAGCTACTGTGCTACTGCTATGAAGGCAATCTGCTGGCGCTGGCGCAGGCTCTGGAGCGCCTGGCGCTACTGTGGCCGGACGGCAAACTGACCCTGCCGCGCGTTGAGCAGGCAGTCAACGACGCCGCGCATTTCACGCCTTATCATTGGGTTGATGCGCTGCTGGCGGGTAAAAGCAAACGCGTCCTGCACGTTTTGCAACAGCTGCGGCTGGAAGGCAGTGAACCGGCTATCCTGCTGCGCACCCTACAGCGTGAACTGCTGCTGCTGGTCAACCTGAAGCGGCAATCAGCCCATACGCCGCTGCGTACCCTGTTTGACAAGCATCGGGTGTGGCAAAACCGACGCCAGCTGGTCAGCGACGCGCTGGCCCGCCTGAGCGCCGACCAGCTGCGCCAGGCCGTCACGTTGTTGACCCGCGCCGAGCTCACCTTTAAGCAGGATTACGGGCACTCCGTCTGGTCCGAGCTGGAAAGTCTCTCTTTGTTGCTCTGCCATAAAGCGCTGGCAGACGTTTTTATTGATGGTTGATATGACTCAGTTACAGGCGATGTACGGCGGCACCTTCGATCCGGTGCATTACGGTCACCTCAAACCGGTGGAAATTCTGGCCAACCAAATCGGCCTCAATCGCGTCACCATTGTGCCTAACAACGTGCCGCCGCATCGCCCGCAGCCCGAAGCGACCAGCGACCAGCGACGGCATATGCTGGAACTGGCTATCGCCGATAAGCCGCTGTTTATCCTCGACGATCGTGAACTTAGGCGCGATACGCCGTCCTATTCTGCGCAGACCCTGCGCGAGTGGCGCCAGGAGCAGGGGCCGGGACGGCCGCTGGCGTTTATCATAGGCCAGGATTCGCTGCTGACTTTTACCTCCTGGCACGACTATGCCAGCATCCTTGATAACGTTCATTTGATCGTCTGCCGACGCCCCGGCTACCCGCTGACGATGGCGTGCGAGCAGGATCAGCAGTGGCTGGACAAGCATCTCACCCATGACGTCGAGCGGCTGCATAGCGCCCCGGCAGGCGTTATCTACCTGGCCGAAACGCCGTGGTTTGATATCTCAGCAACCCTTATTCGCCAGCGTCTGGAAGCAGGCGAGTCCTGCGCGGACATGATGCCGGAAAGCGTGCTTGAGTATATCCACCAGCAAAAGCTTTACTGCTAGCCTGGCAGCCAGGACGGTCTCAGAGACGCCTTTCGAGAGGGTCATCATGAAATTATGGTTAGTTCGGCATGGCGAAACCGAGGCCAACGTCGCAGGCCTCTACAGCGGGCATGCCCCCACTGCGTTAACGGAACGTGGAATCAGACAGGCCCAAACGCTCGGACAGCGTCTGCATGCCGTTCCGTTTGAGCGCGTGTTTTGTAGTGAGCTTGAGCGCACCCAGCGCACGGCCAGCCTGCTGCTGGGGGAACGGAGCATCCCCCGTCATACCTTCGCTGAGCTCAATGAAATGTTCTTCGGCGACTGGGAAATGCGCCACCATCGCGATTTGCAGCAGGAAGATGCTGAAAACTACGCCGCCTGGTGCGCCGACTGGCAGCATGCGGCGCCTACCAACGGAGAGGGCTTTCAGGCCTTTTCCGAGCGCGTTTGCCGCTTTACTGCCACCCTCTCTCAGTATCAGGAACTTAATCATCTGCTGATCGTCGGTCACCAGGGGGTTCTGAGCGTGTTAATCGCTCATCTTCTGCACATGCCGGCTTCGGCGATGTGGCACTTTCCCATCGAGCATGGCGCGTGGAGCCTGATCGATCTCCAGCCTGAATTCACCACGCTGCGGGTGCTAAATAGCCGGGCCGTTTGGCTGGCGGAAGAAGAATTGCGCGCAGACCATTGACAGTGCAAAGCAGGCTGCTATTCTCCGCAGCCAGGCTGTATCCGCTATTTGAACTTTGCAGAAATTGTTTTACAAAAATGGCGATGCAATCATCGGCGATGGATGGGATGATAGCCGCCTTCACCGCCCGTTTATCGACATTTATCCCGACTTTGCCAACAGTTCGGGTATACTGTCAGGCTGTTTATTGTTTTTCACTCTTCACACACCCAGGGGGAACTCTTGCAGGGTAAAGCACTCCAGGATTTTGTTATCGACAAAATTGATGACCTGAAAGGTCAGGACATCGTTGCCATTGACGTTCATGGCAAATCCAGCATTACAGATTGCATGGTCATCTGCACAGGCACTTCCACGCGCCATGTTATGTCCATCGCTGACCACGTCGTGCAGGAGTCTCGCGCCGCCGGGATGCTGCCGCTGGGCGTTGAAGGCGAAGCCGCCGCGGACTGGATCGTGGTCGATCTCGGCGACGTTATGGTTCACGTCATGCAGGAAGAGAGCCGTCGTCTGTACGAGCTGGAAAAACTCTGGAGTTAACGCGTGAAGCTGCACCTGGTAGCCGTTGGCACCAAAATGCCGGACTGGGTTCAGACCGGCTTTAGTGAATATCTGCGCCGTTTTCCAAAGGATATGCCGTTCGAACTGGTGGAAATCCCCGCCGGTAAACGCGGCAAAAACGCCGACATCAAACGCATTCTTGAAAAAGAGGGCGAAATGATGCTGGCGGCAGCAGGCAAAAACCGCATCGTCACCCTGGATATTCCGGGGAAACCGTGGGATACGCCGCAGCTGGCGCGCGAACTGGAACGCTGGAAACAGGATGGCCGCGACGTCAGCCTGCTTATCGGCGGTCCGGAAGGCCTTTCACCCGCCTGCAAAGCGGCGGCGGAACAAAGTTGGTCGCTCTCAACGCTCACCCTACCTCACCCGCTGGTTCGCGTACTGGTGGCCGAGAGTCTGTATCGGGCGTGGAGCATTACCACCAACCACCCTTACCACCGTGAGTAATGATGACCAGGGTAGACTAAGCAGCGAATGAAATTACAGAATTCTTTCCGCGACTATTCGGCTGAATCCTCGCTGTTCGTGCGCCGGGCGCTGGTCGCTTTTTTGGGGATTTTGCTGCTTACCGGCGTACTGATCGCCAACCTTTATAACGTGCAGATTGTGCGTTATACCGACTATCAAACGCGTTCAAACGAAAACCGCATTAAACTGGTCCCGATTCCGCCGAGCCGCGGCATTATCTACGATCGCAACGGCACGCCGCTGGCGCTTAACCGCACGATTTACCAGCTGGAGATGATGCCGGAGAAGGTCGACAACGTTCAGCAAACGCTGGATGCGCTGCGCGACGTTATCGATCTCACCGATGACGATGTGGCGAACTTTAAAAAAGAGCGCGCCCGCTCGCATCGTTTTACCTCCATTCCGGTCAAAGTTAACCTCAGCGAAGTGCAGGTTGCCCGTTTCGCGGTCAACCAGTACCGCTTTCCCGGGGTGGAAGTTAAAGGCTATAAGCGCCGCTACTATCCCTATAACTCCGCTCTGACCCACGTTATCGGCTACGTCTCTAAAATTAACGATAAAGACGTCGATCGCCTGGATAAAGAGGGCAAGCTGGCAAATTACGCCTCCACGCACGATATCGGCAAGCTGGGGATCGAGCGCTACTACGAAGATGTCCTGCACGGGCAAACCGGCTATGAAGAGGTTGAAGTGAACAACCGCGGCCGCGTGATTCGTCAGCTCAAAGAGGTGCCCCCGCAGGCCGGGCGCGATATCTATTTAACGCTCGACCTTAAGCTCCAGCAGTATATTGAAACCCTGCTCGCCGGCAGCCGCGCGGCGGTCGTCGTCACTGACCCGCGAACCGGCGCTATCCTCGCGCTGGTTTCGACGCCAAGCTACGACCCTAATCTGTTCGTTGACGGTATTTCCAGCAAGGATTACTCCGGACTCCTCAACGATCCTAATACGCCGCTGGTCAACCGCGCGACCCAGGGCGTTTACCCGCCGGCTTCGACGGTTAAGCCATACGTTGCGGTCTCAGCGCTCAGCGCCGGGGTCATAACCCGCAACACCAGCCTGTTTGACCCCGGCTGGTGGCAGCTTCCCGGCTCGGAAAAACGCTACCGTGACTGGAAAAAGTGGGGCCACGGCCATCTGAATGTCACCAAAGCGCTGGAAGAGTCCGCCGATACCTACTTCTATCAGGTTGCCTATGATATGGGCATCGACCGCCTGTCTGAGTGGATGGGTAAATTCGGCTACGGCCACTATACCGGCGTTGACCTGGCGGAAGAGCGCTCCGGTAATATGCCGACTCGCGAATGGAAGCTCAAGCGCTTCAAGAAACCGTGGTACCAGGGCGATACCATCCCGGTCGGGATCGGACAGGGCTACTGGACCGCAACGCCTATTCAGATGAACAAGGCGCTGATGATCCTGATTAACGACGGAGTAGTTAAAGTACCGCATCTGCTGCAAAGCACGGTGGAAGACGGTAAACCGGTGCCCTGGGTTCAGCCGCATGAACCGCCGGTCGGAGACATTCACTCTGGCTTTTGGGAAATCGCTAAAGACGGGATGTATGGCGTAGCCAACCGAGGCAACGGTACCGCGCATAAATACTTTGCCAGCGCACCTTATAAAATCGCGGCCAAGTCGGGTACCGCCCAGGTCTTTGGCCTGAAAGCCAATGAGACCTATAACGCACACAGAATCGCCGAACGCCTGCGTGACCATAAACTGATGACGGCGTTTGCCCCTTACAACAACCCCCAGGTTGCCGTAGCCATTATTCTTGAGAACGGCGGCGCAGGTCCGGCAGTCGGTACCATTATGCGTCAGATTCTCGATCATATAATGCTGGGCGATAACAACACCAATCTGCCGACTGAAAATCCGGCGGTAACGGCTGGGGAGGATCAATAATGACTGATAATCCGAACAAAAAATCGCTATGGGATAAAATCCACCTCGATCCCACCATGCTGCTTATCCTGCTGGCGCTGCTGACCTACAGCGCGCTGGTTATCTGGAGCGCCAGCGGTCAGGATATGGGCATGATGGAGCGTAAAATCGGCCAGATCGCTATGGGGATTGTTATTATGATCGTCATGGCGCAAATCCCGCCGCGGGTCTATGAAGGCTGGGCGCCCTATCTCTATATTTTCTGTATTATTCTGCTGGTGGCGGTTGATGCCTTCGGCGCCATTTCCAAAGGGGCGCAGCGCTGGCTGGATCTCGGCATCGTTCGCTTCCAGCCGTCGGAAATCGCTAAAATAGCCGTACCGCTGATGGTGGCGCGCTTTATCAACCGCGACGTGTGTCCGCCATCGCTGAAAAATACCGCCATTGCGCTGGTGCTGATTTTCCTGCCCACGCTGCTGGTCGCCGCGCAGCCTGACCTCGGAACCTCGATTCTGGTCGCCCTGTCCGGTCTGTTTGTCCTGTTTCTCTCTGGCCTGAGCTGGCGTCTGATTGGTATTGCGGTGGTGCTGGTCGCCGCCTTTATTCCAATCCTCTGGTTCTTCCTGATGCATGACTATCAGCGCCAGCGCGTAATGATGCTGCTCGACCCGGAAACCGATCCGCTCGGCGCGGGTTACCACATTATTCAATCAAAGATCGCTATCGGCTCCGGCGGGTTGCGCGGTAAAGGCTGGCTGCACGGTACCCAGTCGCAGCTGGAGTTTCTGCCAGAACGCCATACCGACTTTATCTTTGCGGTACTGGCGGAAGAACTGGGGCTGATTGGCGTACTGATCCTGCTGGCGCTGTATATACTGCTTATCATGCGCGGACTCTGGATCGCCGCCCAGGCGCAAACCACCTTTGGCCGAGTGATGGCCGGTGGTTTAATGTTGATTTTATTCGTTTATGTCTTCGTAAATATTGGTATGGTAAGTGGTATTTTACCGGTGGTGGGGGTACCTTTGCCGCTGGTCAGCTACGGGGGCTCTGCCCTAATCGTATTGATGGCCGGGTTTGGTATCGTCATGTCGATCCATACTCACAGAAAAATGTTGTCGAAAAGCGTGTAAGGGGTTCGCGATGCGTAAGCAATGGCTGGGGATCTGCATAGCAGCAGGGCTGCTGGCGGCATGTTCGGGTGAAGACGTTCAACAGAAAACGGTCAGCACTCCACAGCCGGCCGTTTGCAATGGCCCAACGGTGGAGATTAGCGGCGCCGATCCGCAGTACGAAACGCCTAACGCCACGGCGAATCAGGATTATGAACGCGACGGCAAAAGCTACAAAATCGTTCAGGATCCGTCCAACTTTACCCAGGCCGGTTTCGCCGCTATCTACGACGCCGAGCCCAACAGCAATCTGACCGCATCGGGAGAAGCGTTCGATCCTACGCAGCTCACCGCTGCCCATCCTACGCTGCCGATCCCAAGCTACGCGCGGATCACCAACCTGGCGAACGGCCGCATGATCGTCGTGCGCATCAACGATCGCGGGCCTTACGGTAACGATCGCGTGATCTCACTGTCGCGCGCCTCAGCCGATCGTCTGAATACATCAAATAATACCAAAGTACGTATCGACCCTATCATCGTCGCACCGGACGGCTCGCTTTCCGGGCCGGGCATGGCCTGTACGACGGTAGCCAAACAGACCTACGCCCTGCCGGCGCGCCCGAATCTTGACGGCGACGGCAGCGCGGCGATGGGGCAACCCGCGCCAACTGACGTGCACGCCATCAGCAACGCAACGCTGAAGCCGGAAGATAGCACCGGCGCACCGGTCAACAGCGGCGGTTTTCTCGGCGCGCCGACGCCGCTGAATAACGGTGTGCTGGAAGGCAGCGAGCCCGTGGTGCAAACCGCGCCGGTTACCGCGCCGGGTTCTGTTCAGGGAAGCGTAGCGCCCGCCGCCGTCGCGACCGCAGCAGTGACGCCAGCCGCAGCGGCAAGCGCCAACGGCGATTTCGTCGTACAGGTCGGCGCCGTCAGCGACCAGTCCCGTGCGCAACAGTACCAGCAGCGTCTGAGTCAGCAATTTTCCGTTCCGGGCCGCGTCATGCAAAACGGCGCGGTATGGCGTATTCAGCTTGGCCCATTCAGCAGCAAAGCGGAGGCCAGCACGATCCAACAGCGCCTGCAAAGCGAAGCTCAGCTGCAATCATTTATAACTCGCGCCAACTAAAGGCATTGGTCCAGCCGCCCGGTTCATTGCGTATGACAAAGTCATTAACAAAGTCGTACGCAATGTCGGATGCTGGTTCGTAGTGCATTTGTTATAGTAAGGCACTTTTTTTAACTCCATCACGGATGCCGTTGTTCAGACCATGAAGACCTCTTTTACCGCTCGTTTACTCGTTACGGCGCTCTCCGTGGCAGCGCTGTCCTCCGCTGCCCGCGCCGATGACCTGAATATCAAAACTATGATCCCAGGCGCCCCGCAGATTGACGCCGAATCCTGGATTCTTATCGATTACAACTCAGGCAAAGTGCTGGCGGAAAACAACGCTGACTCCCGTCGCGACCCGGCAAGCCTGACTAAAATGATGACCAGCTATGTCATTGGTCAGGCCATGAAAGCGGGCAAATTTAAAGAGTCCGACCTGGTCACCGTAGGCAACGACGCGTGGGCAACCGGTAATCCGGTGTTCAAAGGTTCTTCGCTGATGTTCCTCAAACCGGGTATGCAGGTGCCGGTATCCCAGCTGATCCGCGGTATCAACCTGCAGTCGGGCAACGATGCCTGCGTGGCGATGGCCGACTACGTCGCCGGTAGCCAGGACGCCTTCGTCAGCCTGATGAACAACTACGTTAACGCGCTGGGCCTGAAGAACACCCATTTCCAGACCGTTCACGGCCTGGATGCCGATGGTCAGTTCAGCTCAGCGCGCGACATGGCGCTGATTGGCCAGGCGCTGATTCGCGATGTTCCAAACGAATACACCATCTACAAAGAGAAAGAGTTTACCTTCAACGGTATTCGTCAGCTCAACCGCAACGGCCTGCTGTGGGATAACAGCCTCAACGTCGACGGCATTAAAACCGGCCACACGGATAAAGCGGGCTACAACCTCGTGGCATCGGCAACTGAAGGCCAGATGCGCCTCATCTCCGCCGTGATGGGCGGTCGTACCTATAAAGGACGCGAGTCCGAAAGCAAAAAGCTGCTGACCTGGGGCTTTCGCTTCTTTGAAACCGTTAACCCGATTAAAGCCGGTAAAGAATTCGCCTCTGAACCTGCCTGGTTCGGCGATAGCGATCGCGCCTCTCTCGGCGTGGATAAAGACGTTTATCTGACGATTCCTCGCGGTCGGATGAAAGATCTGAAAGCCAGCTACGTGCTGAATAATGCCGAGCTGCACGCGCCGCTGCAGAAAAACCAGGTTGTGGGCACCATTAACTTCCAGCTTGATGGCAAAACCATCGATCAGCGTCCGCTGGTGGTCCTGCAGGAAATCCCGGAAGGCAATTTCTTCGGTAAAATCATTGATTACATTAAATTAATGTTCCATCACTGGTTTGGTTAAAAACCGAACGCTTGAAAGTGTGATTTACATCCCCATATACTAGATATCCTGATAACTCCCACACGTCGTGGGAGTTATTATTTTTTGTTGTAACACCGGAGCTGACATGAAAACCAAACTTAACGAACTGCTTGAATTCCCTACCCCATTTACTTACAAAGTAATGGGACAGGCGTTGCCGGAGCTGGTTGACCAGGTGGTTGAAGTGGTACAGCGCCATGCACCAGGTGATTACTCTCCGACGGTAAAACCCAGCAGCAAAGGCAACTACCACTCTGTCTCTATTACCATCAATGCAACCCATATTGAGCAGGTAGAAACTCTCTACGAAGAGCTGGGCAATATTGAAATCGTTCGGATGGTGCTGTAAATCTCTTCCCCTGACCCGGCGTCCACGCCGGGTCATTCTCGCTTTCTTGCTGTGATATACTTTCCCACTCAAATCATTCTCTCTCTGCGGAGACGTTGTTTTGCAGCACAATAAAATTCTCATCCGCCAGCTCGGCCTGCAACCTTACGAACCTGTCTCGCAGGCAATGCACGAGTTTACCGACACCCGCGACGAGACTACGCTGGATGAAATCTGGCTGGTAGAGCACCATCCCGTATTCACTCAGGGGCAGGCAGGCAAAGCCGAACATGTTCTCGTTCCCGGCGAAATCCCGGTAATTCAGAGCGATCGCGGGGGGCAGGTCACCTATCACGGTCCCGGCCAGCAGGTGATGTACGTTCTGCTGAACCTGAAACGCCGTAAGCTGGGGGTGCGCGAGCTGGTCACGCTTCTGGAGCAAACCGTCGTGAACACCCTGGCGGAATATGACATCGAATCACACCCGCGCGCCGATGCTCCCGGCGTCTACGTGGGCGATCGGAAAATCTGCTCTCTGGGTCTGCGCATTCGTAGAGGTTGCTCATTCCACGGCCTGGCGCTAAATATCAACATGGATCTGTCGCCGTTCCTGAGAATTAACCCCTGCGGCTATGCCGGAATGGAGATGACGCAGATGCGTCAGTGGCAGCCAGATGCCCAGCCGGAAAACGTATCGCCACATTTGGTCGCTCATCTGCTGGCGCTCCTGAACGATCCGCCCTCGGAATACATTTTATCCCGCTAGCCATCACGTCCCGTTGCCGCGGGACGTCTCGTTTTTCCTCGGGCCGGATTAAGCCTTTTATTTGCAATCTATCATCACTAATAAAATAAATGTGACCGCTATAATGGTGCTAATTATCACTAGCGGAAATAAAGAGTGGACGACAATAACTCTCAGGCAGAATCAGGCGATCGGCTTGACGATCGCCACGGTCGGCAGATGTTTCGCATTCTGCGTACGATAGACCTCAATTTACTCACTATTTTTGAAGCGGTTTACGTCCATAAAGGCATCGTTAACGCGGCAAAGGTACTCAATATCACGCCGTCGGCGATAAGCCAGTCAATCAACAAGCTGCGCGCGCTCTTCCCTGACCCGCTATTTATTCGTAAGGGACAGGGCGTGACCCCCACGGCCTACGCTACGCATCTGCATAAGCATATTAGTCAGGGGATGGAGGCGTTTCTCAACGCGCTGGATCTCACCGGCAATACGCAGCGGGAGCGGGTGATAACGATTGCCACTTCCCCGGCTATTGGCGCGTTAATCATGCCGGTTATCACCCAAAAACTGCGGGCCGTCTTTCCCCAGATACTGCTGCACAATATCGCTATCAACGACGCAGTCAGTCAGCTAAACCAGCGTCAGGTGGACCTGCTTATCGACAGCTATCCCCACAGCGGGCAGACGATTACGCACCATGTGCTTTACCAGGACAGCGTGCACATCTTCTGCCGGGCAGGACATCCGGCTCTCGCCTTGCCTGCAACCGCAGATAATCTTAGTCAATATGAATTCGCTCTGCTGCAGCCAGAGGGGCAGCGCTACACCACCATCCTGCGTCGCCTGCAGGAACACCTCGGCGAACGCCGCTGCGGTTTTAGTAGCTACAATCTGTTAACTCAGGCGGCGCTGGTCAGCGAAAGCGATATGCTGGGGCTGATAACTTCCGGGATGTTTTCTCTGGTTGACAGAATATGGCCTTTGAAAATGATCGACTTCGCCCCTCTGCGCGAAGAAAAAATTGATATTGCGTTGCACTATAACAAGCTCAGCGCGCAGGAACCCTTGTTGAAAGAGATCGTCGGGACAATTCGTCAGACTTTCTAGTCGATAAGGCACGTGTGGGAAAAGCATAAAACAACAACTATTTTACAATTTGCCCGGCAAGCAGGCTGCTTTATGCCCCGTATCAATGATATACTGCCTGCGTTTAATTCAAAAATAGTTGATAAATGCAACATTTACTTGAATTGATTCGCTTTCCTTCGTCACTCGCAACTGGAACACGCACGCTATGAGTAAACCCATTGTGATGGAACGCGGTGTTAAATACCGCGATGCCGATAAAATGGCCCTTATCCCGGTGAAAAACGTGGCAACTGAGCGTGAAGCTCTGCTCAGAAAACCGGAATGGATGAAAATCAAACTTCCGGCTGACTCGTCCCGTATCCAGGGGATCAAGGCAGCGATGCGTAAGAACGGCCTGCACTCCGTGTGCGAAGAAGCCTCTTGCCCTAACCTCGCGGAATGTTTTAACCACGGAACGGCGACCTTTATGATCCTGGGCGCCATCTGCACCCGCCGTTGCCCGTTCTGCGATGTTGCCCACGGACGCCCGATAACGCCGGACGCCAATGAGCCGCAAAAGCTGGCGCAAACCATCGCCGATATGGCGCTGCGCTATGTGGTTGTAACCTCCGTGGACCGCGACGATCTGCGCGATGGCGGCGCTCAGCATTTTGCCGACTGCATCAGCGCGATTCGTGAAAAAAGCCCGACGATCAAAATTGAAACTCTGGTGCCGGACTTCCGCGGCCGTATGGATCGTGCGCTGGAGATCCTCCAGGCCACGCCGCCGGACGTGTTTAACCATAACCTGGAAAACGTTCCGCGCCTCTATCGTCAGGTTCGCCCTGGCGCCGACTACAACTGGTCCCTGAAGCTGCTGGAGCGCTTTAAAGAAGCGCACCCGGAGATCCCGACGAAATCGGGACTGATGGTGGGTTTAGGCGAAACGAATGCTGAAATCATTGAAGTCATGCGCGATCTGCGCCGCCACGGCGTGACGATGCTGACTTTAGGCCAGTATCTGCAGCCGAGCCGCCACCACCTGCCGGTACAGCGCTACGTGAGCCCGGATGAATTCGAAGAGATGAAAGCCGAAGCGATGGCGATGGGCTTTACCCACGCCGCCTGCGGACCCTTTGTTCGTTCGTCCTATCATGCCGACCTGCAGGCCAAAGGTATGGAAGTGAAGTAATTCCTGTTGCGACCGCGGCGTTATATTTGTAGCGCAGCGGTCTTTCCTGCCACTCATTTTGCTCGCCAATAATAAAACCCAACGCGGTAACAGTTAGTTGCATCTTTTTAAGCAAAATCCGTGCAGATGACAAAAAGAGGCCGCAGCGCTATCGCTGCGGCCTCTTTGCCGACGCGGTTTCCCCGTCGGTAGCGAGCCTCCTTCAGCGGGAAACTCGTCGCGAATTACTCTTTATGAGAGAGCTTCTGCGCCGGAGCCTCTTCGGCACTGGTCTTTTTCGCACTATCATCGTCATCGCTCATGGCTTTTTTGAAGCCTTTGATAGCCGAGCCCAGGTCTCCACCCAGCGTGCGTAACTTTTTGGTACCAAACACCAGGATAATCAGCGCTGCGACTACCAGCAGTTTGGTAATACTAATCTCACCCATAGCTAACCTTCTTCTCTAATACAAGCTGCGAATACGCCATCATACACGCATACAATTAACGGCTATTTGACGCGCGGACACAATAGCAATCTGTAACAAGGTGAATCAAGCCTTGTTTAAAAAAACGTCATAATAATTGCGGTGGCGCAAAGCGACGATTCTGCAGCACCGGCAGGCGCTCTCTTACCTGCTGAATATAATCGGTTGAAAGCTCCGCGAAAATCAGCTGCGGCTGCTCCCCTGCCCCGGCAATCGTCGTTCCTAAAGGATCGACAATTCGACTCTGACCAATATTACGCGTTCCGCACTCCCCCGCAGCGACAATATAGCAGGTGGTATCCAGCGCCCGTGCCGCCAGCAGAGTCGCCCAGTGATGCTCTTTCAGCGGCCCTTTTACCCACGCGGCGGGCAGGACAATAAGCTGCGCGCCGCTGAGCGCTAAGGATAGCGCCAGCTCAGGAAAGCGTAAATCGTAACAGGTCATTAACCCGACTCGCATCCCGTCGACCTCAATGAGCGGCGGAATTTGCTGACCGGCATCGACCAGCCGGGATTCCTGAATATTGAAAGCATCATACAAATGCAGTTTCTGATATTGCGCAATAATTTTCCCGTGACGTAACGCCACCAGCGTATTCGTTGCCCGCCCTTCTGCAGAAGGCACGTGCAGGGTCAGCACCGTCGTCAAGGGACTGTTTTCGCTTTCCGCCAGCAGAAGCTGTAAAAAACCGCCGTCCAGCTGCTGGGCGGACTTGACTGATAAATCCGCATCGGCGTCGTTTCGCGCCAGCAACGCCTCGGGTAGCACCAGAAGCGTTGCTCCGCGCTCCCCGGCCTGACGCATCATGCTCACGCAGGTCTGAGCATTGACCGTCCAGTCCGGCGTTACGGCAAATTGTCCGGCAGCAACAAGCATCTTTTCTCTCCCGTCAGGTAATTCATAGCCAGCAAGGTATTTCGCGCGCTACACTCGAAGTTTAGTCGCAATCAATAAGCAGAGAACAATCGTGTTGCAACTCCTTTTGGCTGTATTTCTTGGCGGCGGCACCGGCAGCGTTTTGCGCTGGTGGCTGGGTATGAAGTTTAACCCCATGCACCATGCTATCCCCATTGGTACTCTCACCGCTAACCTGCTAGGGGCATTTATTATCGGGGCCGGTCTGGCCTGGTTTAATCGCCTGACGGACGTCGATCCGATGTGGAAGCTACTCATCACTACCGGCTTTTGCGGCGGGTTGACCACCTTCTCCACATTTTCCGCTGAAGTGGTGTTTTTGCTGCAGCAGGGGCGCGTTAGCTGGGCGCTGCTGAACGTTTTCGTCAATCTGTTAGGTTCATTTGCCATGACGGCCGCTGCGTTCTGGCTGTTTTCGCAAGCCGCCAGCCGCTAGACGCAGGCAAAAAAAAACCCGCTGAGAGCGGGTTTTTATATTCTGCTGACGCGTTGCTTAGATAGGCATTACGTTTGCAGCAGAAGGGCCTTTGGCACCGTTAGTGATTTCGAACTCTACGCGCTGACCTTCAGCCAGAGTTTTGAAACCGTTGGACTGGATTGCAGAGAAATGTACGAATACATCTTTGCTGCCATCTTCCGGAGTAATGAAACCGAATCCTTTGGACTCATTAAACCACTTAACGTTACCTTTAATCTTAGACATCAAAATTACCTTTATATGAAAAAATCGACACTAATACTGTGTCGGGTATCAGTACACCAATTGTGGTACCTTTTGTCCAGCGCAACTTTGCTAAAAAGTGATAAAAGTCTCTATCTTTTTGGGCAGGGTTCACTTTAGTCTTTGTTTTTCCTCAAGACAGCCTGCTTATCTCTTTTATTGCTATGGAAAATCGCCTCAAAACTGAATGCGTGCCCATGCGAAGTAAACGTTTCCGTTGTTATAGGTGCCGGGAATATAGGTCATCTGGAAGGTGGCCGGGCCGTAGCCGATGGAAGCCAAAGGCAGCACTACCGGGATCGGGATATATTTCCAGTTGTCACGCGCCGTGACGCCGAGCGTATAGCCTAAGCCAAGATGGAAATTATCATCTGCCAAAGGACGCCAGGTCTTCTCCCAGCCATAGCCGCCGATGGGCTCCCACTTATTATAAGAATCCTTAAAAGCCATCAGATAGATGCCATGCCAGTTCCCTTTATCATCCCAGCGTGAAACGCCAAAACCGGCACCCCAGGGGCGCTCGTTGTACCTGTCGGTTTTCTCCTTGTCATAGGCAAAACGCGCATGCCAGGTCACCGCAGGGATATAAAGATCGTAGTGCTCAGGCTCATTCCAGGTCTGCGCAACGTTATCAGTCAGCGTGTTGTAACCATCGCGAAGCGTCGAGCTGAACGAAGCGTTAGCAGAAGTAGACGACAGCAGCAGCCCCAGGCACCCAAGAAAAAAACCTATAAATCGACGATGCATTAACACTTTTCTCTTACCAGTATCATTTTTTGAGCGGGTTAAAATAGCAAGGATAAGCTTAATACTTCCTTAACGAAATTAGGCAAACTCTTGATTTGCCCGCTACAAAAAATCTGAAAAACTCTCCGCGCGGTTTTGCCGGTTACGCCAGTAAAGCCCAACCATCCAGGGATTCTCATCGATTTATTGATTTGCATCAGCGAGTTTTGCCCGTTTTTTAGGCACATTCCCTCACTAAATTTTTCCTTCGCTTTATTTATCAGTAGATTCTTTGGGTTAATGGTTTAGGGGTTTAAGAATGCTTACGCTAGTAGAGATCCTGATTGGGATTGTGGTCATTGTGGGCGTCGCCCGCTATATCATTAAAGGTTATTCCGCCACCGGAGTGCTGTTCGTCGGTGGCTTAGTATTACTCATCGCCAGCGCGCTAATGGGGCATAAGATTTTACCTGGCGACGCAAAGAGCACCGGCTACTCTGCTACCGATATCGTTGAGTATATTAAGATACTGCTCATGAGCCGCGGCGGCGACCTCGGCATGATGATCATGATGCTCTGCGGTTTCGCCACCTATATGACGCATATTGGCGCCAACGATATGGTCGTCAAACTGGCCTCAAAACCGCTGCGCTATATTAACTCCCCTTATCTACTTATGATCGCTGCTTATTTCGTGGCCTGCCTGATGTCGCTGGCTGTTTCCTCAGCCACCGGCTTGGGCGTCCTGCTGATGGCCACGCTGTTCCCGGTCATGGTCAACGTTGGTATCAGCCGCGGCGCCGCCGCCGCAATCTGCGCCTCCCCGGCGGCGATTATTCTCTCACCGACTTCCGGCGACGTCGTGCTGGCCGCCAAAGCCGCCGAAATGCCGCTGATTGACTTTGCCTTTAAAACCACGCTGCCTATCTCTATCGTGGCGATTATCAGCATGGCGATTGCTCACTTCTTCTGGCAGCGCTATCTGGATAAGAAGGAAAACGTCGCGCATGAAATGCTTGATGTGAACGAGATCACCACCACCGCCCCTTCTTTCTACGCCATCCTGCCGTTTACGCCGATAATCGGGGTGCTGATTTTTGATGGCAAATGGGGTCCGGAGCTGCACATCATTACCATCCTCGTACTCTGCATGCTGCTGGCGGCAGTTCTGGAATTCTGCCGCGGCTTTAATACTAAAAATGTGTTTAATGGGCTGGAAGCGGCATATCGCGGGATGGCCGACGCCTTTGCCGGTGTGGTGATGCTGCTGGTCGCCGCTGGCGTCTTTGCGCAGGGGCTGAGCACCATTGGCTTTATTAACGGCCTGATCTCCATTGCAACTTCTTTCGGCTCCGCCAGTATTATTCTGATGCTGGTACTGGTCATTCTGACCATGCTGGCGGCGATGACCACAGGCTCTGGTAATGCCCCCTTCTATGCTTTCGTTGAGATGATCCCGAAGCTGGCGCACTCGTCCGGCATTAACCCGGCTTATCTTTCGATCCCGATGCTGCAGGCGTCTAACCTTGGCCGAACCATTTCTCCGGTCTCCGGCGTCGTGGTCGCCGTGGCCGGTATGGCAAAAATTTCGCCGTTCGAAGTGGTGAAACGCACCTCTGTCCCGGTACTGGTTGGTTTATTAGTGGTTATTATCGCCACCGAAGTCCTCGTTCCCGGTAGCGCAATCCGCTAACGCTGAAACCGTGTGAAAAGGCGCCTGCTGGCGCCTTTTTTATGCTTTAATAACTCAAAGTTATTAATGACCATTCGTCATCAGGAATAAAAATGTTCAGGAAGGATTTCGTCGCTCTCGCTCTTTTGCTAAGCGCTCCTCAGGTCAGCGCCGATCCGCTGATCGCAACGCAATACGGCGATTTCGATCGCTACGTGCTGGCCCTCTCCTGGCAAACGGGGTTTTGCCAGAGTATGCAGGACCGAAACCGCAGCGAGCCGGAAGAGTGCCGCCTGCAGCAGGAACCAGACAACAAAGCCGATTTTCTCACCGTTCACGGCTTGTGGCCAGGCCTGCCCAAATCTATCGCCGCGCGCGGAGTGGACGAACGCCGCTGGATGCGTTTTGGCTGCGCGACCCGCCCTGTTCCCAATATGCCTGAAGCGAAAGCCGGGCAAAAATGTCGGGCGGCTGAAACCGGCCTTTCGCTGGAAATGGCGAATAAGCTTAACGGCGTGATGCCGGGATCCGGCGGCAATTCATGTCTTGAGCGTTATGAATACGCCAAGCACGGGGTTTGTTTTGGTTTCGATCCTGACAGTTATTTCGGCACCATGGTGCGCCTGAACGGCGAGATTAAACAAAGCCCCCTTGGTCATTTCCTGGCCAGTCACTATGGGCAGACCGTTAGCCGGGATGATTTCAACGCCGCGGTCGCAGAGGCCTATGGAAATCAGAACGTTAAGGCTTTCAAGTTAACCTGTAACGGCAATCCCGCCTATCTGACCGAGATGCAAATTTCCATCAAAGCGGCGGCCATCAACGCGCCTCTCGCGGTAAATTCATTCTTACCTCAGCCTCATCCCGGGAACTGCGGTAAACAATTTCTGCTGGATAAAGCCGGCTAAGTTTCATACGGTTTAACTATTGTTCGTTGATGAATGTGCGTTTAATCACTTCAAACCATCCGCAAGTCTCAGTATGATGAGAGAACATTAACCCTTGCCATTTTCGGTGAGGGTTTTCTTTTAAGGACAGGTTCCTGGATAACATGGAGTATGAGATGACCAGACCCGCAATCATCATTAATGAACTGGATGCAGAACGCATCGACAGGCTGCTGGAACAACCGGCATTCGCTAACTCGCCGGTAGCGGGCGCACTGAACGACGAGCTTGACCGCGCGCAGATGCTGGCTCCGGAAGCCATGCCGCATGATGTTGTCAGCATGAATAGCCAGGTGAGATTCCGCGATTTAACCACCGGCGAAGAGCGCATCCGCACGCTGGTTTTCCCGGCTCAGGTGACCGATAGCGCCACCCAGCTCTCGGTTATGGCGCCGGTTGGCGCAGCGTTGCTGGGGCTCAAGGTCGGCAGCGCCATTCACTGGGAGTTGCCCGGCGGCACCTCAACGCATCTTGAAGTGCTGGAACTGCTATACCAGCCGGAGGCCGCAGGCGATTTTCACCGTTAATCTCCCCGCTGCCTGAAGCGTTTCGCGCTTTATCCAGAGGATGTCGCTACATCCTCTTTCTGCACCTTCTCCTCCACGCCTCTCTTTTGACAAACTTTTACGCCGCCCTCTAACCGATCTGACAATTTTGCGACCTGAATGGCACAATATTTTCCTATAATGTGTTGATATAAAAGCAGACGAACAAGGAGGAATGCATATGTATAAAACAATCATTATGCCCGTTGATGTCTTTGAAATGGAGTTAAGCGATAAAGCCGTTCGCCATGCGGAGTTTTTAGCCCAGCAGGACGGGGTTATCCATCTTCTCCACGTACTGCCCGGTTCATCAAGCTTTACCATGAGCCGGTTTACCGCCGATCTGCGCCGCTTTGAAGAGCATTTGCAGCATGAAGCAGAAACGCGCCTGAAAACAATGGCCGGGCATTTCAGCATTGACCCGTCGCGAATCAAAATGCACGTTCGCTTTGGCAACGTGCGCGATATGGTCAATGAACTGGCCAATGAAATTAAAGCCGACGTAGTGGTGATAGGCTCGCGTAATCCGTCTATCAGCACGCATCTGCTCGGCTCCAATGCCTCAAGCGTGATCCGCCATGCGCATATTCCGGTGATGGTGGTGAGATAGCGTCAGAGAGCTAAAAAAAAGAGGCTACCCAGGGGTAGCCTCTTTGCTGTGCAGGTTCGGTCTTACTTTATTATGAATTATGCCGTTTTAGTGCGGATCAGATAATCAAACGCGCTCAGAGACGCTTTTGCACCTTCGCCGGTGGCGATAATAATCTGCTTGTACGGTACGGTTGTGCAGTCCCCCGCCGCGAAGACGCCCTTCACGTTAGTTTCACATTTCGCATCAATGATGATTTCACCCATGCGGTTGCGCTCAATCGCCCCTTCCAGCCAGTTGGTATTCGGCAACAGGCCAATCTGTACAAAGATCCCCGCCAGCGCGACGTGATGCTCATCGCCGCTCACGCGGTCACGATACTGCAGGCCGGTCACTTTACTGCCGTCGCCCACCACTTCTGTGGTCTGGGCATTGAGGATAATATCGACGTTCTTCAGGCTGCGGACTTTATCCTGCAGAACCTGGTCGGCCTTCATTTCCGGCGCGAATTCAAGCAGCGTTACATGTTCAACAACGCCTGCCAGGTCGATGGCCGCTTCCACACCGGAGTTACCGCCGCCGATAACCGCCACGCGCTTACCTTTAAACAGCGGGCCGTCGCAGTGCGGACAGTAGGTTACGCCCTTCGTGCGATACTGATCTTCACCTGGAACGTTCATGTTACGCCATTTCGCACCGGTGGCAATGATAACGCTACGCGCTTTCAGCACCGCGCCGGAGGCGGTTTCAATCTGGTGCAATCCGCCTTCAACCGTCGCAGGAATCAGCCTGGAAGCGCTTTGAGAATCAATAACATCAACATCGTATTCGCTGACGTGCGCTTTTAATGCGCCAGCCAGTTTCTGACCTTCGGTCTTCGGTACCGAAATATAGTTTTCGATATCAACAGTATCCAGCACCTGGCCGCCGAAGCGTTCACCCATCAGACCGGTACGAATGCCTTTACGCGCTGAGTAAACGGCAGCCGCTGCGCCTGACGGGCCTGAGCCGACGATTAAGACATCATAGGATTCACGTTTATTCAGCTCTTCCGCCGCACGTTTTTCCGCACCGGTATCCACTTTGGCCACAATTTCAGTCAGCGTCATGCGACCCTGGCCAAACTCTTTACCGTTCATGAATACCGCCGGTACGCCCATCACGTTGCGTTCGGTGATTTCATTCTGATAAGTGCCGCCGTCAATCGCCGTGTGCTTGATACGCGGGTTCAGTACCGCCATCAGGTTCAACGCCTGAACCACATCCGGGCAGTTATGACATGAAAGTGAATAGTAGGTTTCAAATTCAAAATCACCGTCGATATTGCGGATCTGCTCCAGCAGGCTCTGGGCTTCTTTTGACGGATGGCCGCCGGTCCACAGCAGAGCCAGAACTAAAGAGGTGAATTCATGTCCCAGCGGAGAGCCGGCAAAGCGCGGCCCCTGGCTGGAGCCTGGGTTGGTAATGAGGAATGACGGCTTACGCACCGCCAGGCCGTTATCTTCTTTGAAGGTGACTTTATCTGACAGTTCAGCAATTTCAGCCAGCAGTTCCCTGATTTCTGCCGATTTAGCGCCGTCATCCAGCGTGGCAATCAGCTCAACAGGTTTGGTCAGCTTCTCAAGATAGGCCTTGAGCTGGGTTTTCATGTTGGTGTCGAGCATTTTTATCTCCTGGGCTTAAAACATCATCATGCAAGCGGCCTCGTTCAGGCAGCCTGAATGCGCTTGCATCATGGTGTTGGAATAAAACGGGCGCAGATGCGCCCAGATATTACTACGCAATTTCCTCAGCATTTCACGCAAGAGCAAGGCGGCTAGCCTGAGAATCCCCGGAAGCTTACCTCAGTAAGTGACCGGGGTGAGCAGGCGACGCCAACGCAGCAATTGCGTGAAAGGAGACGGAAATTTAGATTTTGCCGACCAGGTCCAGAGACGGAGCCAGAGTCGCTTCACCTTCTTTCCATTTAGCCGGGCAAACTTCGCCTGGGTGAGAAGCTACGTACTGAGCTGCTTTGATTTTACGCAGCAGGTCAGACGCGTCGCGGCCGATACCTTCAGCGGTAACTTCGATAGCCTGGATGATACCCTGCGGGTCAACAACGAAGGTTGCACGATCTGCCAGACCTTCATCTTCACGCATGTTGTCGAAGTTACGGGTCAGGGCGCCAGTCGGGTCGCCAATCATCGCATATTTGATTTTAGCGATGGTTTCAGAGCTGCTGTGCCACGCTTTGTGGGTGAAGTGGGTGTCGGTAGAGACGGAGTAAACGTCTACGCCCAGCTTCTGCAGTTCTTCATAATGATCTGCCACGTCGCCCAGTTCAGTCGGGCAAACGAAGGTGAAGTCAGCCGGGTAGAAGAAGAAGACGCTCCAGCGGCCTTCAGTATCTTTCTCGGTTACTTCGATGAATTCACCGTTTTTGAATGCCTGGTTTTTAAAAGGTTTGATTTTGGTATTAATTAAGGACATCTATACTTCCTCCGTGTTTTCGTTGAGGTCTAAGTTAACGAATTTTTCCTGACTCGACCAATGCGTTTGCATTATCGAATCAATAAGCGTTATCTAACAACCGGAACAAGACAACTTTGTGAACCTGTCAACGCGATGGCAAACTTCTGTCGCGTTTCGCATTATATGCGCTAAAAAGTAAAAAGGCCGCCCTCGCAGGCGGCCCCGTTACCTGAAACACCCGCAGGTAGGTTCAGCGCCAGTAGCTGGCAATGTGTTGCGCTCTACACCTTAATGTAACAGCTCAGGGATTACATCACCCACAGAACGAAAGGGCAATCCGCCCGGCCGCAGGTCTTACCTATGGCTGTAATAGGTTTTACCGCTACACTTACTCTTCTCTTTGATTTTACAAGGCATAATTATGTTAAAACGACTGTTCTTTCTGAGCTTATTACCTTTTTACTGCTCTGCAGAGGAGCTTCCCGCCCCCGTAAAAGCGATAGAAAAACAGGGAATTACCATTATTAAACCCTTCGAGGCGCCCGGAGGGATGAAAGGCTGGTTAGGGAAGTATCAGGATATGGGCGTCGCCATCTACCTCACGCCGGACGGCAAACACGCCATCTCGGGCTATATGTACGACGAAAGCGGTACTAATCTTAGTGAACAACTCTTCCAGCAAGAGCTCTATACCCCCGCGGGCCAGGAGATGTGGAAAAAGCTGGAAAGCGCTCGCTGGCTGCTTGACGGTAACGAAAACGCGCCGACGATTCTGTACGTTTTTGCCGATCCCTTCTGCCCCTACTGCCAACAGTTCTGGCAACAGGCTCGTCCGTGGGTAGAATCAGGGAAAGTTCAGCTGCGCACCCTGCTGGTTGGCGTCATAAAACCGGAAAGTCCCTCAGCCGCGGCGGCCATCCTGGCCAGCAAAGACCCGGCGAAAACCTGGCATCACTATGAGCAGTCTGGTGGCAAAACAGCGCTAAATATTCCCACCAGTATTCAGCCAGAGCAAATGAAGATACTTAATTTCAACCAACAGCTGATGGACGAACTCGGCGCCAGCGTCACCCCTGCTATTTATTACATGAATAAAGAAAATATGCTGCAACAAGCGATCGGGCTTCCAGATAAAGAAAAACTACAGATTATGATGGGGGCAAGATAAGCATTTATAAACTAACTCCTCCGCCGGGTTTAGCAGTACACAAAAGGATCTGGCGGAATGCGCCGCTGTAGTATATATTTAGATAAACTTAATAAGGCATTAGCAATTAATAATAAAAAATGAATAATCACGTAATGTATATAATGCAGACATATAATAACCTCTTTTTCTACTCGCCAGCTTAACAGGACGTTGAAAATGGCTAATCTTTACGATCTCAAGAAGTTCGATCTGAACCTACTCGTTATTTTCGAATGTATTTACCAGCATTTAAGTATCAGTAAGGCTGCAGAAACGCTATTTATTACGCCGTCTGCGGTAAGCCAGTCGCTTCAGCGGCTACGCAACCAGCTCAACGATCCGCTATTCGTGCGTTCAGGTAAAGGGATTACCCCAACTACCGTCGGCGTTAATTTGCATCACCACCTGGAAAATAACCTTAATCAGTTAGAACAAACCATCAATCTCACCAATCGTTCTGAATTAAGGAAACGCCTCGTTGTCTATGCGCCGCAGCTTTTTATAACGCCCAAAACCACCAGCCTGATTCATATGTTATTAGATGATTCAAATCTGCAGGTTGAACATCATGATCTGCTCGCTTCAGGTGAATCGATAGAAAGTTTGTTATCCTACCGGAAGGCCGATCTGATATTTAGCACCACGGCGCTGTCATCACGAGCGACCGTCTGTAAACGCATCCAGGAGCTGGACATTTCATTAGTGTGTAATGAAAACCATCCGCGACTGGCGTCGCTAACGACGACAAAAGCCATAATGCAGGAGCGTTTCACCTATTATATTTGTAACGATCAGGGTACAAAATCCTTTCAGAGTCAAACTGCAGGTATGCTTTCTGACAGAAAAATCTCTTTCAGCAGCGATTCATACATAGCCATTCTTAATGTTATTCAACAAACGGATATAATTGGTTTCGTTCCGACATGTATTTTAGAACACATTAGCTTTCAGAATAAATTCAGGATCATTGAGACTCCCTTCAAAATTCCATCTATCAATATTTATATGATTTACAACCGGGTGAATCTTGACGACCCCAACTTCGCAAATTTTATCGAAGAGTGTGAAAGAAATAATATTATTGAATAGTTAAAGTGATTTCATTGAATTGGTGAATGATAACTAATCTCTTGATTAAGAAACGAATATGATATAAGTACACAGTCTCTTTGGCATTAAAGGAATAATGGCTGTGTCTTTTATTAAAATTCCATTACCAGAATCTGTTCTGCAAGCCAGTCAGCAAAGAATAGAGTGGGTTATGGAAAACTTCTCCCGCGTTTGCGTCTCTTTTTCTGGCGGTAAAGATTCAACAACCATGCTGCATCTCACGGCGCAGCATGCCCGCCAGGCCGGTAAAAAGATTTGCGTCCTGTTTATTGACTGGGAAGCGCAGTTCTCCTGCACCATTGCTCATTGCGAAAAGATGCGCGAGGAGTATCGCGACGTTATTGAGCAATTTTTCTGGGTGGCGCTACCTCTCACCACCCAGAACTCGCTAACCCAGTTCACGCCGGAGTGGCAGTGCTGGGAACCCGGCGCGCCCTGGGTGCGCCAGCCGCCGGAGGATGCCATCACCGATCCCGACTATTTCTCGTTTTATCAACCCGGAATGAGTTTTGAAACCTTCGTCCGCGAATTCGCCGATTGGTTCTCGCAAAATCGTCCGGCCGCGGTAATGGTCGGCATCCGCGCCGATGAATCGCTTAACCGGTTTATCACCATCTCCTCGCAGCGCAAACTGCGCTTTGCCGACGACAAACCCTGGACCACGTCGGCGCCGGGCGGACACGCCTGGTATATCTATCCCATCTATGACTGGAAAACCGCCGATATCTGGACCTGGTTCGGCAAAAGCGGTCTTTCCTATAACCCGCTCTATAACCTGATGTATCAGGCGGGGGTACCGCTGCGTTATATGCGCATCTGCGAACCCTTTGGCCCGGAGCAGCGCCAGGGTCTGTGGCTCTACCACGTCCTGGAGCCTGAACGCTGGGCCGCCATGTGCCAGCGCGTCAGCGGCGTTCACTGCGGCGGGGTTTACGCCGGTCACGACAATCAGTTCTACGGCCATCGAAAGCTGGATAAACCCGAACATCATACGTGGAAAAGCTACGCCCTGTTTTTACTCGACAGCATGCCGGAGAAAACGGCGGAGCATTACCGCAATAAAATCGCCGTCTATCTCCACTGGTATCAAAAAAAGGGCATGCTGGATATTCCGGACACCCAGCCGGCGGATATTGGCTCCAAAGACGTCCCGTCCTGGCGGCGCATCTGTAAAGTGCTGTTAAACAATGATTACTGGTGCCGCCAGCTCTCTTTCAGCCCAACCAAAGCGACTCAATATAAACGCTATCGCGAGCGGATGAATAAAAAGCGCCAGCAATGGGGAATACTATGCAACGACAATTAATCCAGGAAATAGAACGCTATCTGCAATCGCTGGAAAATGAAGAAGAAAAAATTACTGCGCTTAACGCCTTTCGCCAGATTCTGCATGAATATAGCCCCTTCAAATCCCAACCGGTTGATTGCGTACTGTGGGTAAAACAGGAAGCCGTTTCGCCTAATGATTACAACCCAAATAACCTTGCGCCACCGGAAAAACGCCTGTTGTTCACCTCGCTGGAGACGGATGGCTTCACCCAGCCTATCGTGGTGCTGAAACAGGGGCGGGAGCGCTATTCGATTGTCGATGGTTTTCATCGTCATGAACTGGCCAACGGCAAGGCGGCGCTGAAAAAACGGCTGAAAGGCTATCTCCCCGTCACCTGTCTGGAAAGGAGCAGCGCCAGGCGTGATTCACTGATGGCCGCCACCATCCGCCATAACCGGGCGCGCGGGCGTCACCAGATTCATGCGATGTCGGAAATCGTTCAGGAACTGGCGCGTCTCGGCTGGACCGATGAGAAAATCGGCAAAGAGTTAGGGATGGACGCCGACGAAGTATTACGCCTGAAGCAAATCAACGGTCTGGTGGAGATGTTCGGCGACCGTCAATTTTCTCAGGCGTGGACCGTTAAATAACTACAGACGACACAGGCGTTCCGCAGCAGCCAGCAGCGTGGCTGGCTGTTTGGCGAAGCAC
This sequence comes from Klebsiella sp. HMSC09D12, assembly GCF_001808475.1. Classification (NCBI taxonomy): domain Bacteria; kingdom Pseudomonadati; phylum Pseudomonadota; class Gammaproteobacteria; order Enterobacterales; family Enterobacteriaceae; genus Klebsiella; species Klebsiella sp. HMSC09D12. The sequence continues at coordinate 275,352 of NZ_KV793483.1, forward strand.
AGGCGTATCAGCTTATGCGAGAACGGATCGGCACAAAACACCGACAGCGGGATCGCCGCGACGCCGATCTCGGTGGTGAGCCAGCGGCAGAAGTTGACATCATCCAGATCGGAGACTGCGCTGTAGTCCGCCAGCAGGAAGTAAGTCCCTTCGCAGGGCAAAATTTCCAGACGGCTGGAACGCAGCGCATCAATAAACAGGTCCCGACGCTCGCGGTAAAACGTCGGCAGCTGGCGATAATGCTCCGGCTCGCTGCGCAGCATATCGGCGATCGCCAGCTGAGCGGGGGTGTTGACGGCGAAGGTCAGATACTGATGCACTTTACGCAGCTCGGCGCTGATAGCGGCAGGCGCCACGCAGTAGCCCACCTTCCAGCCGGTCATATGAAACGTTTTACCGAATGAAGAGACCGCCACCGCGCGCTCGCGCAGCTGCGGATGCGCCAGCACGCTGGCATGCCCTTCGGCAGCAAAGCAGATATGTTCATAAACTTCATCACTAAGTACGTAGATTTCGCGATCGGCAATCGCCTGCCACAGCGCGGCAAAATCTTCACGCTGCCACACCGTCGCTGACGGGTTGTGCGGCGTATTGAGAATAACCAGACGAGTTTTGTCGCTGAGGGTAGCGGCGAACTGCTGCCAGTCAACGCGAAAATAAGGCGGCTGTAGAGCAATGCGCTTCAGCACGCCGCCCGACAGCTCAACCGCCGGGGCGTAGCTATCGTAGCTGGGGTCAAAGCAAATGACTTCGTCGCCGGAACGGACCAGCGCGGTAATCGCCGCATACAGCGCTTCCGTCGCCCCGGCGGTGACGGTTACGTCGCTATTGGCATCGGGGCGATAGCCGTACAGCTCTTCGGTTTTATTGACAATCGCTTCGCGTAGCGCGGCGACGCCGGTCATCGGCGCGTACTGATTGGCCCCCTGCGCGACGTGATACGCCAGACGCTCCTGCAGATAGCGCGGGCCATCGAAATCCGGAAAACCCTGCGACAGATTAATCGCCTGATGCTGCTGGGCCAGGGCGCTCATCTGGCTAAAGATAGTGGTGCCCAGTGAAGGGAGTTTACTCTCAGGAATCAGTGGCTTATTGCTCATTCTTTTTGTACCGTCTGTGATGCTGTTGTTGAAGCCACTATAACACGATGTTAATATTTGGCAATCAAGACGCTTAGACGTCTAAATGATAATGTTATTTCGCTTAGGCTTTAATAACAGCTCTCAACACAACGCCACCGTCAGCACGACCCACCGCTCACTCTGGAGAACTCATGATCCGCGCTATCGTGACCGATATTGAAGGCACCACCAGCGACATACGCTTCGTCCACAACGTCCTGTTCCCGTACGCCCGCGAACGTCTGGCTGGTTTTGTGACCGCTCAGCAGTTTGGCGAGCCGGTCAAGACCATTCTCGATAACCTGCGCCAGGAGATCGCCCAGCCGGCGGCTGGCGCCGAACAGCTTATTGCTACCCTGTTCACGTTTATGGATGAAGACCGCAAATCCACCGCCCTCAAGGCGCTCCAGGGGATTATCTGGCGCGAAGGCTACGTCAACGGCGACTTCACCGGCCATCTCTATCCGGACGTTTTGCCGGCACTGGAAAAATGGAAGTCACAGGGTATTGATTTATATGTATATTCCTCAGGCTCTGTCGCTGCGCAGAAATTGTTATTTGGCTACAGCGATGAAGGTGATATTACTCATCTGTTCAACGGCTATTTTGACACCCTGGTAGGGGCCAAGCGTGAAGTACAGTCCTACCGCAATATTGCTGAACAACTGGGACAGCCTCCTGCCGCCATCCTGTTTTTGTCCGATATCCATCAGGAGCTGGATGCCGCTGAAGAGGCCGGTTTCCGTACCCTGCAGCTGGTTCGCGGCGACCGCGACCCGGCCAGCCATCATCCGCAGGTTCAGCGTTTCGACGATATTCACCCGGAGCAGATCCCAGCATGAGCGCATTAACCATATTTTCCGTAAACGACCCGCAAAACTCTCTCTGGCACAGTACTAACGCCGAAGAGATCCAGCAGCAGCTCAACGCTAAAGGCGTGCGTTTTGAGCGCTGGCAGGCCGACCGCGATTTAGGCGCGGCGCCAACGTCTGAAGCGGTCATTGCCGCCTATCAGCACGCGATTGATAAGCTGGTTGCAGAAAAGGGCTATCAGAGCTGGGATGTGATTAGCCTGCGCGCCGATAATCCGCAGAAAGAGGCGCTGCGGGAGAAGTTTCTCAATGAGCATACCCACGGAGAAGACGAAGTGCGTTTCTTCGTCGAGGGCGCCGGTCTGTTTTGCCTGCATATTGGCGACGAGGTGTTCCAGGTTCTGTGTGAAAAGAACGACCTGATTTCGGTCCCGGCGCACACGCCGCACTGGTTTGATATGGGCTCGGAACCCAACTTCACCGCCATCCGTATCTTCGATAATCCGGAAGGCTGGATTGCCCGGTTTACCGGCGACGATATTGCCAGCGCCTACCCGCGGCTGGCGTAACGCGCCCTATCCGGGCTACCGATCTGCAGACAACTGTGAACATGTAGCCCGGGCAGGCGCCCTGCGCCGCCCCCGGGAGCAGAACGCAGCGTGGCTGATTTTCCCGGAGGCGATGCTGCGCATCTGTTCGGGCTATCCGCCCGCGGAGGGCTTTGATTCCGTAAGCCGGGTATTACCGGGCGCCTAACCCTCAATAAACCTCGGCGGATCGAAAGCGGTTACCGGCGGCAGCGCGTCCCGCCACGGTTCGATCTCCACCCAGCAGCTTTGAGCGCTACAGCCCTGCCCCAGGCGCGAGCTGCCGCGATCCTCGGTTAACACGTTGGGATTGCCGTGCTTATCCAGCGAGCCTTTTTCATTCGGGTCCAGCGGATCGTACCAGGCCCCGGTCGACATCTGCACCACTCCCGGCAAAATCTGCTCGCTGAGATGGACGCCGGCGAGAATCGCTCCGCGCGCGTTAAAGACCTTGACCACGCTGCCTTCGCTGATGTCCCGCGCCTGTGCATCCTGCGGATGCATCCACAGCGGCTCGCGTCCCTGAATTTTCGTCGCCCGGCTGACGCTTCCGTGATCGTACTGGCTGTGCAGGCGGGTACGCGGCTGGCTGGAGAGCAGATGCAGCGGCCAGCGCGCAGCTTCCTGCCGCCGCCAGGCCGCTTCCTGCTCATCCCACCACGGATGGCCCGGGCACTCGCGATAGCCAAAGCCGGCAATGGTTTCTGAAAAGAGCTCAATCTTGCCGGAAGGCGTAGAGAGCGGATAGCGCTGCGGGTCGGCGCGAAAATCCGCCAGAAAAACCTGCGGCTGCTCAGGCGCGCTGTACTCCAGCACTCCCTGCTGCCAGAACGCCTCAAATGACGGCAGCGTAATCCCCTCTTCCTGCGCGCGCGGTCGCGAGGCTTCGTAAATCTCCCTCAGCCACTGCCCGGCATCGCGCCCCTCGCTAAAACGTTCGCCGCAGCCCAGCCGTTCGGCAAGATCGCAAAAGATGGCGTAATCATCACGCGCGTCGCCCACCGGCGGGATCTGTGCGCTCATGGCGATCATAAAACCATCGTGACCGCCGCTGCCAATATCTTCCCGCTCCAGCGACGTGGTGACCGGCAGGACGATATCGGAAAATTTAGCCTGCGCGGTCCAGTACTGTTCGTGCACCACCACCGTTTCTGGTCGCCGCCAGGCTTCGCACAGGCGGTTAATATCCTGATGATGATGAAACGCGTTGCCGCCGGCCCAGTAGACGAGGCGGATGTAGGGATAGCGCAGATGCTGGCCGTCAAACTCGTATGCTTCGCCCGGATGCAGCAGCATATCGGAGAAGCGCGCCACCGGAATCACCTGGTTCACCGCGTTCTCCCCGGCGGGAAGGCGCGGCCCGGAAAAGGCCTTACGCCCCGCCCCCGCCAGATTGGTGCAGGCATAGCCAAATCCCAGCCCGCCGCCCGGCGTACCGATTTGCCCCAGCAGCGCGGTGAGCGCCACCGTCGCCCAGTAGGCCTGCTCGCCCTGGCGCGTCCGCTGAATCGACCAGGAGATATTGACCATCGTACGCTGGCTGGCCATCTCACGCGCCAGCGCGACAATCCGCTGCGCGTCAATACCGGTTATCGCCGCCGCCCACTCCGGCGTTTTTGCGACGCCATCGCTCTCCCCCATCAGGTAGGCGCGATAAGGTGCGAAACCCACGGTATGGCTGGCGATAAAACCGCTGTCGTAGAGGGATTCATTAATCAGTACGTAGCACAGCGCCAGCAGCAGCGCGGTATCGGTTCCGGGACGGACGGCGAGCCACTCGGCGCTCTCCACGGCGCTCAGATCGTTGCGCACCGGACTAATATTGATAAAGCGTGTCCCCTGCGCCTGCATCTTTTCCAGCCAGTATTTCAGCATATGGTCGTTGGCGCCGCCGCCGTTGACCTGCGCATTACGCAGCGGCAGGCCGCCGAATGCGACGAACAGTTGGCACTCCCGCGCCAGCTCGGAAAAATGGGTATGCTGACGGTGCAGCGGGCTCAGCGGCCCGAGAATATGCGGCAGGATACGCTCCCCCGCCGCGCTGCTGTAGGTATTAGTGCTGGCGGTATAACCGCCAAAGCATTTGAGGAAACGGTGCAGCTGGCTTTGCGCGTGGTGAAAACGGCCGGCGCTGGCCCAGCCATAGGAACCGCCGAAAATCGCCTCATTGCCGCAGCGCGCTTTAACCGACTGCAGCTCGCGGGCCAGCAGATCGAGCGCCACTTCCCAGCTCACCTCAACAAACGGCTCTTTACCGCGCCCGTCGCGGGAAGCCGGGCCATTTTGCAGGTAGCCGGCGCGTACCGCCGGACGCCGAATGCGCGTCTTGCTGGTGACCGCATCAGGGAGCGACTGACCAATGCGCGAGGGATTTTTATCCCAGGGCACCGGCGTCACCGCCTCAATTTTGCCGTCACCGGCCTGTACCCGCCAGGTTCCCCAGTGCATTACGGTCAGATTATGTTGTTTTCTCATGCGGTTTTTTCTCACCTGCTAACGGCCGCTATAATAAAGCGTGCGAATCCTGGGAATAAAATACGTATCACCATACAATCTGCTGCTGAGAAAGGATTTTCCACGCAGAATAGTTCTACGCTATTCCGGGATGCGATATATTACAGCGACAGAATAATTTTAATTAAGCAGCAATCTTTATTTGAATAAATAAGAGTTGCAAGCAAATTAAGCCCACAAAATAAAAAGGGATTAAACTGCATCATGAAATATTTTCAGGTTGCAGATGACAAATTTACGTTTTCCTCAGGCAAATCTGCGATATAACATTGTTGATATAACTTAGACATATTTTGTATTTGAGGTTGTGTAGTTGTTGTTGTCATGCTACTGCTCCGCACAACCACCTCCATTACAGGACCATAATAAGAACGTCGCAGAAAAAGAAATTATTGCCCATCGCGCTGGGCCTGCTCTCGCTTGCCTCCGTTAACGCTCTGGCAGCAGAGGCTTTATCGCTTCAGGGAAAAACCATCGGTATTGCCGTCGTCGGCACGCAGCACTTCTGGGATCGCGAAGCCTATAAAGGCGCCAGCGAAGAGGTTGAGAAACTGGGCGGTAAAGCGATCGGCGTCGACGGCGGACGCGATAACCAGGTTCATGCTAATAACCACGATATTTTACTGTCGCGTAAAGTTGATGCGGTAATTAGCATTCTGGGCGACAGTTCCGTTGAGCCTAAATTTAAAGCGCTGCGCGATGCTGGCATCCCGGTATTTACCGTTGACCATGTCTCAAAATACTCGGTCAATAACACCACCTCCGATAACTACACGCTGGGGTCAACCATTGGTCGCTATATGGCCGATGAACTGGGCGGCAAAGGCAACGTGGCGGTATTTAACGCATTCTCCAGTTCCCTGCGTATTTGCGGGATTCGTTACGACCAGTGGAAATATGTCCTTAAGGATTACCCGGATATTCATATTATTCAGCCAGAGCTGGCCGAACAGTTCGCCAACTCGCCGGAAGATGCGCGGAAGAAAACCCTCGAACTGCTGAGCCAGTATCCGAAAGGCAAACTCGATGCGATTCACGTTGCCTGCTGGGATCAGCCGGCTATCGGTATTGTCCAGGCGCTGGAAGAGACCGGCCGCGATAAAGACGTCAAGGTTACCGCTATTGATGCTGGCCCGGAGACGCTGGAGATCATGGCCGAGCCGGGTAGCCCGCTTGTCGCCAACGTCGCCCAGCAGCCGCACCTGATCGGCCAGACTTCAGCCGATAACGTCGCTCGCTACTTCGAAAAACAGAAGCTGCCGCTGCAAACCTTTATCCCGGTGGTCCCGGTGAAAGGCCCGCAGGAGGCGAAAGCGGTCTACAAACAGCTGGGATATGGCGAACTGCAGTGATCACTCAATCCTCCGGCGGGGCGAATCCCGCCGCTGGTCTGGCGATGAACCAGATCGGCAAAAGCTTTGCCAACGTGACTGCATTAAATGCGGTCACGCTGCTTCTGAATCCCGGTGAAATTCACGGTCTGATTGGCGAAAACGGCGCGGGAAAATCGACGCTGATAAAAATCCTCGCCGGGGTCTACCAGGCCGATAGCGGCAGCGCCACCCTTGACGGCGCGCCGCTGCCGCTTGGCAATCCAGCGGCGATTGAAGCGCTGGGTATCCGCGTCATTCACCAGGAGCTCAATCTGATCCCCCACTTTACGGTGGCGGAATCGGTGTTTCTCGGCCAGGAGTACCGCACCCGCTGGGGCGCGCTGGACCGGCGGCGGATGAATGCCGCCGCCGAAGCGTTTTTCCGCGACAGCTGGCAGCTGGACATCAATCCCCGCCGCCTGATTCGCGACCTCAGCCTCGCCGAACGCAAGCTGGTGCAGATCGCCAGGGCGCTGATTGACGGCGCGGCAAAGCTGGTGGTCTTTGATGAACCCACCGCGCCGCTGGAAGCGCAGGAGGCCAGCCTGGTTTCCTCAGCGATTTTGCGCCTGCGGGAGCAGGGGATCGGCATTCTCTATATTTCCCACTACCTCAACGAGATCGCCGCCCTCTGCGATCGCGGCACGGTACTGCGTAACGGCGAGGTCGTTGGCTATCCCGACCGGGCGCTGCTGCAGGACACCGACGCGCTGATTAAAATGATGGTCGGTCGCGACATCGAACAGCTCTATACCCCGCGCCAGAGCAGCGCTCAACAGGTAGATGCCGCCGCGCCGGTTCTTTCGGTTCGCCATCTCAGCGACGGCGTCCATCTGAATGATATTACCTTTGATATTCAGCCGGGCGAGATCGTCGGCGTCGCCGGCCTGCTGGGCGCCGGGCGCGACGTACTGGTCGATCTGCTTTATGGGCTGCGCCGCGCGCGCAGCGGCACAATAAGCATCGACGGCCAGCCGAAGCGGCTGCGCACGCCGTATCAGGCCACCCGAGCGGGGATGGCGCTGGTGCCGCGCGACCGCCGCCATCAGGGGCTGATTCTCCCCTTCTCCACCGCCGACAATATCAATCTGGCCTCGCTAGCGGAGACCGCCACTTTCGGCTGGGAGCATCGCGGCCGGGCGCTGGCAAAAGCGCGCAGCTGGATTGAGCAGCTCTCCATCCGCCCTGGCCGTCCGGAGCTGCCGGTGCGCTTTATGAGCGGCGGCAACCAGCAAAAGGCGATACTTGCCCGCTGGCTCGGCACCGATGCGCGGCTTTTTATTCTTGATGAACCCACTCTCGGGGTGGATATCGGCGCGCGCAGCGATATTTATCAGCGCACCCGCGAGCTGGCGGATCGCGGTCGCGGCGTGCTGGTCTCATCCAGCGATGCGCCGGAGCTGCTCGGCCTTTGCGACCGCATCCTGGTGATGTGGCGCGGCGAGCTGGTGGCCAATCTCCCGACCCGGGGGCTGACGCTTGACGCGCTGCTGGTGACGATTAACGGTGGACAGGAACAACAGGTATGAGTGCAGATATTCAGCGCCGCCCCCTTCCGGGCATCACGACGCTTATCGAAAAATTCCCCCTGATTCTCTTTTTTGCGCTGCTGGTCTGGCTCAGCCTGCAGTCGCCTTTCTTTTTAAGCTGGCAGAATATCAGCATGATGCTGGTGCAGAGCGTGCCGCTGGCGATCCTCTGTTTCGGCCTGGTCTGCGTGATTGCCGTCGGCGGCGATGACGTGGTTTCCGGCGGTATCGATCTGTCGCTGCCCGCCATCGCGGTGCTCGGCGTCGCGTTACTCAGCCTCGGTATGGCGGAGTGGAACACCCCTTACCTGGCGCTGATTCTGCTGCTGGTCGCCGTGAGCCTGGCCTGCGGCGCGGTCAACGCCGTGCTGGTGCTGGCGGCAGGCCTGCCGCCGCTGCTGGCGACCCTGTCGACCTCGGTAGCCTTCACCGGCCTGACCGACCTGCTGACCGGCCAGCGACGCATCGCGGTAAGCGATCCGCTGATGGTGGCCTTTCGCGATAACGCTCTCTTTGGCATTCCCTGGCCGCTTCTCTATCTGCTGGCGGTCTTCGCGCTGTTTCAGCTTTTGCTCCACCACTCCCGCTTCGGCCAGCATTTACAGGCGGTGGGCGGTAACCGCGATATGGCGCAGATGAGCGGGCTCAACGTTCGCCGTTTAACCCTTCTCGTCTGGCTGCTGGCGGGCCTCGCCGCCGGTCTGGCGATTTTACCGCTGCTCAGCCAGGGCTCAGGCAGCTCGAGCGGCACGGCGACGCCGCTGCTGCTGGAAACCGTCCTTGCCACTTTTATCGGCGCGGCGTTCTCGCGGCGTCGCGTGGTCACCATCTGGGGAGCGCTGCTCGGCGCGGTGCTGGTCAACGCGCTCTCTAACGGGCTCGGCCTGCTGGGAGTAAATATTTTCTGGATGGGCGCGATCAAAGGCGGCCTGATCCTCGTGGTGCTGGCGGCGTCAGCGGTCAGACATAAAGGAGGCAACTGATGAGCCAGATGACGCTCAAGACCCCCTCTACGGGACAAACCGGCAGCAGCCCGCTGGCGTGGCTATCACGGGCAGGGTTCGGCATCATTACCCTGCTGGCGATTGCCCTGTTCGGCTGGGCGAACCCGGTATTTCTGACCTTCGACAACTGGGCCAATTTGCTGCAGGGCAGCGCGATTCTGCTGATCGTGGCGATGGCGATGACCCTTATCGTTAGCGCCGGAGCGATTGACCTCTCCGTCGGCGTGGCGCTGGATTTCGGCGCCGCCTTTGCGCTGGTGGCGCTGAAAACCTGGCACCTGCCGTGGCAGGCGGCGGTGGGCTGCGCGCTGCTCGGCGGGGTGATTATCGGCCTGCTGAACGCCTTCCTGATCCTTGTCTGCCAGATTCGCCCGTTCCTCGCCACCCTCGGCACCTGGTTTATCGCCAGCAGCGCCGAGCGCATCTATACCGACGGCGGCGGCTCTATCTCCTACCGCCGGATGGCGCCGGAGTATCACGATCTGGCCGTCGGCACCGTCGCCGGAATTCCGACGCCGGTGGTGATAGTTCTGGCGCTGTGGTTGGCGGCCTGGCTGCTGACCGAACGCACGCTGTTCGGCAAGTACGTGCGCGCTATCGGTCAGAACGGCGAAGCGGCGCGTATCGCCGGGATCCGCGACCGCCGGACCATGCTGTGGGTGCTGGTAGCGGCCTCCGCGCTGTGCGCCGTCGGCGGCGTCATTCTCTCCGCCAACCTGCGCCAGTTTACGCCGCTGGCCGGCCAGGCCTACCTGATGGATGCCATCGCTGCGGTCTTTATCGGCACCGCCTTTAACCGGCTGGGCCGGGTCAGCATTGCCGGTACCCTCGGCGGCGTGCTGTTCCTCGCCATTATTGATAACGGCCTGAACCTGATGGGGCTGAACTACCTGGTGAAAGATGCGCTGGTTGGCGTAATCCTGGTGGTGGCGCTGGCCCTCTCCTTCTGGCAGGCGCGTTTGCGCCAGACCCACCGTTAAGCGGAGCACCTATGGCAGCTTTTGACGCCGTCTTTGTCGGCCTGACTATTCTGGATATCGCCGGTCGCCCGGTGATCGACATCCCGCCGCGTGGCGGGGTGGCCTTTATCGAACAAATTCGTCTGAACCCCGCCGGAACCGCCGCCGGAGCCAATATTAATGCCGCTAAGCTGGGCATTCGTACCGCCGCGGTGGCCTGCCTCGGCGAAGATGAAAAGGCCGATTTTATACTCGCCAGCTATGCGCGGCTGGGAATCGACTGTTCGCTGGTCCAGCGTACCGCGCAGCAGGAAACGTCGGCGACGATCCTCCCTATCCGCCTCAACGGCGAGCGCCCGGCGCTACACTGCCGGGGCGCTTCCGATACGCTTTTTATCCGCGAAGAGGAGTTTGCTGCCGTCCTCGACTGCCGCTTCCTGCACCACGGCGGCACCGGCCTGCTGGCGGCGATGGATCGCGGGCAGAGCGCCCTTCTGCTGCAAGCGGCGAAGGCTCGCGGCGTCACCACCAGCTTCGATTTGATTGCCCCCAATGAACATACCCTGGAACTGCTGCGCCCGCTGCTGCCGTCAGTGGACTACTTTATGCCCTCCCTGGAAGAAGCGGCGTATCTCTCCGGGGAGACCCAGCCGGAAGCGATCGCCCGCTTCTTTTTTGCCCTTGGCGTCGGGACCTGTATTTTGAAGGACGGCGAGAACGGTTCCTGGCTGCTGACCCGCAACGGCGCCGTTGAACATATCCCGGCGTACCGGGTCGATGCCGTGGATACCACCGGCTGCGGCGACAGCTACTGCGGCGGCTTTATTGCCGCGCTGGCCCGCGGGCTAAGCGTCAGAAAGGCATGCGAGGTGGCTTCCGCCGTCGCCGCGCTGGTGGCGACCGGGATGGGGTCGGATGCCGGGGTGGTGGACTGGCCGCATACCCGGCAGTTTATGGCGGCAAACCGGCGCGGATAACAAGCTTTGCCGCCGCATCGCGCGGCGGCAAAAGCCGGTTAACGCCACTGATAGAGCAGCGGCTCGCCGGCGACATAGCGCTGAAGGTCGGCGGCAATCATCGCCGTATGCTTAGCGATGCTCTCCCGCGTCGCCCCGGCAATATGCGGGGTGATAATGACGTTATTCAACTCGGTGACAAACGGATGATCGCGCCACAGCGGCTCGCGATGGTAGACATCCAGCGCCGCGCCGCCCAGCGGGCCGTGGCGCAGCGCGTGAATCAGCGCCTCTTCATCCACGACCGCCGCGCGCGAGGTATTAATCAGCAGCGCGCCCGGCTTCATGCTATTCAACAACGCCGCGTTCACCAGGCCATCGCTGTGCGGGCCGCTGCTCAGATGCAGACTTACGATATCCGCCTCGCGGAACAGTCCCTCAAGGGTCGTTTTTTGCAGCCCCGGCTCGTTAATCTCTTCGGCGGCGACAAACGGGTCCACCACCAGCACCGCCATGCCAAAGGCGCGAGCGATGCGCGCCACGCGGCGGCCAATATTACCGTAGCCAATCAGCCCCAGGGTTTTGTTACGCAGCTCGCTGCCTTTAAACACTTCGTAAGGGCTTTGCGGACTGACGTCCCACACCACATCGCGGCGCAGTCCGCTCTGGGTGGCCTGCGCCGCGTTTTCGGCGTGGGTGAATTCGCCGCGCTTCAGCGCCGCGTGCGATTGCGGAATATGCCGCGCCAGGCTCAGCATCAGCCCCAGCGTCAGCTCGGCGGCGGCGTCCGCGTTACGCCCCGGCGTATAGAGCACGCGGATACCGCGCGCCAGGGCGGCTTTGGTATCGATGTTCACCGGATTGGCGCGCGTGCAGGCGATCACCTGCAGACGCGGACAGGCGGCGATCACCGCTTCCGTCACCTCATCGTAGCTGGTCACCAGCACCTCGGCGTCGTGGGCCAGCTCGATCAATTGGTCTGCGCTCAGCTTTGGCTTGCCCAGCGCCCAGCCTTCCACCCGCAGTTCGCCCAGTTGCTGAAAAGCACTGAGGTCGCCGGCGTGTTCGGCGGTAAAAACAATTTTCATATGCGTTGTTCCTGAGAAATACGTTGAAGCGCCTCGCGGCGGGCGTGCCACACCGGCAGCATCTGCTCGCGTAGCAGGCGATAAACCGGATAGAGCGCGACGTAGCGGCTGTGCGCCTGTGGATTGGGCCGATAGCGGGTCTGCTCCAGCGCCGGATAGCGGCTGAGGGCATCAACGCTGCGCGCCGCCAGAATCGCCGCACCGCGCGCGCTAAGCTCGTTGAAAGTACTGGAAACCACCGTTCTGCCGGTACAGTCGGCAATAATTTGCAACCAGGTCGCTGAAGCCGCGCCGCCGCCGGTCAGGTACAGTTCGCCGCCCTGCGGGTAGCCCTGAAGCGAGTCGACGATAGCGTAAGCCAGACCTTCAAATACCGCCCGCTGCAGTTCTGCGCGGGTTGTGTGCTGGCTAATGCCGAAATAGCCTGCCCGCGCCTCGGGGCTGAAGAACGGCGCGCGTTCGCCGTTGAGATAAGGCTGCCAGAAGACGCCGCCGCTGCCCGGTTCAACGCTGGCGATATGCTGTTCCAGCTGCTGTAAATCCGGATCCAGCGAAATCTGCTGCTGGAGCCAGTCGATGTTCGGCGTCCCGGCCTGCATCGGAAAAAGGTTAATAAAGCTGCCCGCTTCGGTGTGGGTAACGTAGCGCGTCCCCTCATTGACCGTCTGGCGACCGTGACAGACGATGCCGGTGCAGCAGGTGGTGCCGAGAATAGTATAAATGTCGCCATCATTGACCGCGCCGCAGCCCAGCGCCGCGCTGCAGACATCCAGCGCGCCGGCCGCTACCGGTGTGGCAGCGGGAAGCCCGGTCAGCGCCGCGACCTCTTCACGCAGCGCGCCAGCCTGCGCGTCCGGCGCCAGCAGCGGCGGAAACAGAGGTTGTAAATCTGCCAGCCCCATCTCGTTGAGCACCACCGCGGATAGCTTCCCGCTCTGCTGATTCAGCAAAGAGGTGCTGGCATCGGTGAGATCCAGCGCCGCGACGCCGGTGAGGCGAAAGCGGATCCAATCCTTGGCGAAGAACAGATAGCGGGCCGCCGCCAGCCGCTCCGGCTGATGATGCTTGAGCCAGCACAGCTGCATGCTGGTGTTGCAGGGCTGAAGATGGGTACCGGTATCGTCAAAGAAACGGCGGTCAAAACCGGGGCGGCTGAGGAGTTCGTTCATCAGTTCCCGGCTGCGGGTGTCGCTCCACAGGATACCCGGCCCGACCGGTTCGCCCTCGGCGTCGCAGAGCCAGACGCCCTCCCCCTGCCCGGCGAGGCCAATGGCGCGTAAACGCCCGTTTTGCAGCGCCGGATTTTGCGCGATATCGCGCAAAATCGCCACCACCGACTGCCACAGCTGGGCCATATCCTGTTCGGCTTCACCGTTGGCCGACAGGCGCGGGCCGGTGTTCTGCGCCGCGCTGGCGCACGCCTGAAAATGTTGATCAAACAGCACCGCCTTCACGCGCGAAGTGCCGATATCAATTCCGAGATAAAAATCCATGCCTGACCCGTTGATGGAGGGAAATTTAGTCGCGCTCGTAGCGGCGGCGCATCAGCTCGCATTCGAAAAGAAACTCCAGTCCTTCCAGCTGGCGACGGGCTTCGGGAATATCTTTGCCCCAGCAGGTCAGGCCGTGGCCGCGCAGCAGGAAGCCGTAGCGCAGCGGGTGGGTCTGCGCATAATCTTCAATGCGCGCCGCCAGGGCGTCGATATCCTGGTCGTTATCAAAAATGGCGACCGGCACGGTATCAAGATGGCTGTGCTGGCCGGCCAGGGTTTTCTGCATCTCATAACCCTGTAGCGCCAGGGTGGCGCTTTTTTCAATCCGCGACAGCACGGTCGCGTTGACGGTATGCACATGCAGTACGACATTCGCTTCCGGGAACAGGCGATACACCAGGGTATGCAGGCCGGTTTCAGCTGAGGGTTTACGCCCGGAAGGCGCTTTATTGCTGGCGATCTCCACCTGCAGGAAATCCTCCGTCGTCAGGCTACCTTTATCGCGCCCCGACTCGCTCAGCCAGCACCAGGTCTCATCCTGACGCACCGACATATTGCCGCCGGTAGCGGGCGCCCAACCTTTCGCACCAATCCAATGACAGGTGGTGACCAGTTGCGCGAGTCTTTCTTGCCACATAGCAGTTCCTTAGTTTAGCGATGTTGTATTTAGCCGTCTAAATGGCTATTTACCCGATACTAACACCGCCGACGTAAGCGAACAATATTTCAGGAAAGACTTACATTGAGAATGGTTATATCAGAAATGCATATGTAATTACGATTTTTAACAACAATACAACTACACATTTTCATGACGCCAAAATTACCGGCTGCGGAGTGTTAAAAAGATGGCTAATCGTTCCAGCGGGAAAAGGCGCAAAATTGACATCATTTGTCAATTCGGCACGGTCTTTCAGGGCGGGTGAGGCGCCAGCCTCCGCCCGGTATTTATGCGGCTACCGTAGCCAACCCCCGCGCCCCGCGATGGTGCAAAACATGGCACTGTGCACAGATTGATGGCAATCGACGACCGAGAAATACGATTTTATGTGCAGATTGCCCACCCTCTTGTGTTATGCCTGCCTTGATTTTTTTGGCATACCTCTTGCTACCCATCAGCCATCGCTATTCGGATAGCCACTCAGAGGTTCCACCATGTCAAACAGCAATGATTTTCCACTCGTCGAAGCGCCCGCTTCCGGGCGCAAGGGCGTATTTTCCATCTCGATGGTTCTGTTCAGCTTTACCTTTTTCACCGGCACCATGTTCGCGGGCGGCAAGCTGGGCGTCTCTTTCTCCATCGTTAACCTGCTGTGGATTGCGGTAATCGGTAACTTTCTGCTGGCTCTGTACGCCGCGTCGCTCGGCTGGATTGCCGCGCGCAGCGGGTTAAATACCGTGCTGATGGGGCGTTTTTGCTTCGGGGAAATCGGCAGCAAGCTCGCCGATTTTATCCTCGGTTTCGCCGAGCTGGGATGGTACGCCTGGGGTACGGCGACGGTCGCCATCTCGCTGGTCAAAATCCTCGCCCTTCCTGAGGCGCTGACGACTCCGCTGATGATCCTGTTCGGTATCCTGTTTTGCGTCACCGCGCTGGTGGGCTACAAGGGGCTGGATGCGCTGTCGCGCGTATCGGTGCCGCTGATGTTTATTCTGCTGGTGGTGTCGATGTACCTTGCCGCCCATCACGCCGGCGGCTGGCAGGCGATGACCCAAATCGAACCCGGCGAAACCATGAGCTGGTCTGCGGCCATCACCATGGTATTCGGCACCTTTGCCAGCGGCGCGACCCAGGCGACCAACTGGACGCGGCTGGCCAACTCCAGCCGTACCGCCATCGTCGCCAGCATGAGTAGCTTCCTGATCGGCAACGGGCTAATGATTATCGCCGGCGCCTGGTGCGCCATCGTTTACCAGCAGGCTGATATCGTGGAAGTGCTGATTTTGCAGGGGCTGTCGGTCGCCGCGGTGGTGATGCTGTGCCTCAATCTGCTGACCATTCAGGGGCCGACGATTTATAACGTCTCGGCGGCGGCCTGCCATCTGCTGCGCAGCGAGCGTCGCCGCACCCTGACCGTAGTCGCCGCCGGGGTCGGCATTCTGCTGGCCATTGGCGGTATGTATGAAATGCTGATTCCTTTCCTGGTGCTGCTGGGCAGCATCATTCCCCCCATCGGCGGCGTGATCCTCGCCGACTACTGGTTTTATCGCGGCGGCCGCTACCCGCTGCTGCACACCACCCGTTTGCCGCGTTTTAACTGGCTGGGGCTTAGCGCCTACGCCGTGGGCGCGGTGGTGGCCTACCTCTCGCCGTGGATCGCCCCGCTGGTCGGTATCACCGTTTCCGCGCTGGTCTATATCGCGCTGACTCGTCTGAGCAAACGCCAGCCCGCCGCTGATTCCGTCGTGGAACAGTAGTCATGAGTCTGACGGTGAGCGAAATCCTCGCCCTTGATGGGCTTTCCGCCATGCGCCTGCGCGCCGGTAAGCAGGGGCTACAGCTGGCGGTGCGCTGGTACTACGTGGCGGAAAATGAAAATATCGCCGAATGGATTATGGGCGGGGAGCTGGTGTTCATCACCGGGATCAACCATCCCCGCGATGAAGACAACCTGATCCATTTGCTGATGGAGGGCAAGCAGCGCGGGATTGCCGGGATGGTGATCCTCACCGGCGATGCGTACATTCAGGCGATCCCGCCGCGCCTGATTGCGCTGGCCGATGAACTGGGCATACCGCTGATCGAACAGCCCTATCTGCTGAAGATGGTGATCGTGACCGAACGCATCGGTACCGCGCTGGTGCGCAGCGAAAACGCCCTGCAATCGCAGCGCGATATTCTGCTGCAGCTGTTAACCGGCGACTTTCCCGACCTGCAAATTCTGCATCAGCGCGCGCTCCACCAGCAGCTGGACTTTACCCGGCCGCTGCGGGTAGCGGCGCTGCGGCTGGAAGGTATCCAGCGCCTGTTTCGTCAGTTTCCGCCGGAGCAGGCCGAGGCCTGGCTGCAGCAGGCCCGCCGCACCGTACGCCAGCGCCTGCAGCAGCAGCTCAATCAGCAGGGCAATCCTTTTCCGCTGGTCGAGCGCGGCAATATGTTTCTCTTCCTGCTGCCGGATGAAGAGGGCGAGTTTTATCAGCAGAAAACGTGGCTCCAGACGTGGCTGCATGCGCTGGCGGAGGGCGACGACGGGCTATCGCTGCTGTGCGGCCTTTCGGCGCCGGTGCAGCAGCTACAGGAATATCAGCGCGCGCTGTCGCAGGCCCGTCAGGCGCTGGACCTCAGCGATAGCCTGCGTCCGGCCCAGCGCATCAGCGACTACCAGCAATTGGGCTTTATCAAGCTGCTCTCCGCCGTCGGCGACCCAGGGCTACTGAGCGATTTTATGCACGATACCCTCGGCTGTCTGATCGAACCCGATCGCAAAAGCCCATGGCTGCTGATGGAGACGCTGGAAACGCTGCTTCAGGAGAGCGGCAACGTGGTCCGGGCCGCCGAGCGGCTGGGTATCCACCGCAACACGCTGCATCAGCGTATCCAACGCATTGAAAAGCTGACCCGCTATCCGGTCAGCCACCCGCAGTTTCATCTCAACGCCTCGGTCGCCCTGGCGATCTGGCGTATGTCGCAAAACCATTTACGGGAACAACCATGAAAATTATCAACGCGCGTCTGCGCCAGCAAGAAGCGCTTTATACCCTTGAGCTAGAGGACGGTCTGTTTAAGAGCATCACCGCGCAGACCGCCGTGCAGACGGCTGACGCCGACGATATCGACGCAGAGCAAAAGCTGGCGATCCCGCCGTTCGTCGAGCCGCATATTCATCTCGATGCCACCCTGACGGCGGGCGAGCCGGAGTGGAATATGAGCGGTACCCTGTTTGAGGGCATCGCCCGCTGGAGCCAGCGTAAAGCGAGCGTCACCGTCGAAGATACCCGCCAGCGGGCGCTGAAAACCATCGGCATGCTGCGCGACAACGGCGTGCAGCACGTGCGTACCCACATTGATGTTACCGACCCTTCCCTGACCGCCCTTGAGGCAATGCTGAGGGTGAAAAAGGAGGCGGCTCATCTTATCGATCTGCAGATCGTCGCCTTCCCGCAGGAGGGCATTGAGTCCTTCCCCGGCGGACGCGAGCTGATGACCCGCGCCATCGAAATGGGCGCCGACGTGGTGGGCGGTATCCCGCACTACGAAAACACCCGCGATAAGGGCGTCAGCTCGCTGGTTTTTCTGATGGACCTGGCCCAGCGCCACGGCTGCCTGGTGGACGTGCATTGCGATGAAACCGACGATCCGCAGTCGCGCTTTCTGGAGGTGCTGGCGGAAGAGGCCCGGGTGCGCGGCATGGGCGCGCAGGTCACCGCCAGCCATACCTGCGCTATGGGTTCTTACGATAATGCCTACTGCTCGAAGCTGTTCCGCCTGCTCAAAGCGTCGGGCATCAACTTTATCTCCTGCCCGACCGAAAGCATTCACCTGCAGGGGCGCTTCGACAGTTGGCCGAAACGCCGCGGCGTGACGCGGGTGGCGGAGCTGGACCGCGCCGGGATCAACGTCTGCTTCGCCCAGGACTCCATTCAGGACCCGTGGTACCCGCTGGGCAACGGTAACATCATGCACATTCTCGACGCCGGGCTGCATATCTGCCATATGCTGGGATACGAAGATTTGCAGCGCTGCCTCGATCTGATTACCGATAACAGCGCCCGCACGCTGTGCCTCGGCGATAACTACGGTATTGCCGAAGGGCGCCCGGCGAACCTGCTGATCCTCGATGCGGAAAACGACTATGACGCGCTGCGCCGCCAGGCAAAAGTGCTGACCTCCATTCGTCACGGTAAGATCATTTTGCAGCGCCAGGCGGAGCAGATTCGCTATCCGGCATAAGCCTGACGTTGGCGCGGTACCTGTGCCGCGTCAACCCGCTGCTCGCCGGAGGATTTATGTGGTACCTTCTTACTACTTTTTCCGTGCCGACGATGGGCTCCTGCGTCGGCGCGGGCTCACTGAGGACAACCCGTACCCTGATACTATGAGCGAAAAAAAATGGATTAAGGCAGAGGACGTTGCCCGGCTCGCTGGCGTCTCCCGTTCCGCAGTTTCCCGCACCTTTACCCCCGGCGCGTCGGTGGCGGAAAAAACCCGCCAGAAGGTTCTCGCCGCGGCGGAAACGCTGGGTTATCAGGTGAATATCATCGCCCGCACGATGAACACCGGCAGTAGCAACTTTATCGGCATCGTCACCGCCGGATTTGATAACCCGTTCCGCAGTAAGCTGCTGTCGCCGCTGGTCCACCAGCTGGCGCTCAACGGTTTTATGCCGCTGCTGATGAACGCCGACGATCCGCAGCAGCTCGCCCCGTCGCTCAGACAGTTGCTGAGCTATCACGTCGCAGGCGTCATTATTACCTCCGGGGCGCCGCCGCTGTCGCTGGCGGAGGAGTATCTGGAGCGAAAAATCCCGGTCACCCTTATCAACCGCCACGCCGACCTGGCCGGCTGCGATCGCGTGTGCAGCGACAACGCGCAGGGCGCGAAGCTGGTCGCCGACCTGTGTACTCAGCGCCAGTGGCGCCAGGCCGGGTTTATCGGCGAAAGTCTGGATAACTTCAGCACCCGCCAGCGCTACGAAGCGTTTGTTGCCCATAGCCAGGGCATGGAGATCGCCGCGCACTTCTGCGACAGCAGCGGCTATCAGGCGGGATTTGCCGCCGCCAGACAGCTGCTTGCCGCACATCCGCAGCTGCAGGCGCTCTTCTGCGCCACCGATATGCTGGCGCTCGGCGCCCTGGACGGTCTGCGGGCAGACAACCCCGCCGCTTCGCTACCCGCTATTATCGGCTTCGATGATATCCCGCAGGCGGACTGGCAGCCCTATCAGCTGACTACCGTGCAGCAAAATACTGCCCTGCTCGCCCACCATGCGGTGGATCTGCTGGTCACGCGGATCGCCAAATTCAGTCTGCCGTCACGCCATCGTGAAGTGCCGGTGAAACTGATCGTTCGTCAAAGTACAAAATGAAAAATTCATTTTATGCCGGAGCGATCACAGAATAATTTTTTTAATCCATCCACACTCATTTTGCCCTTCGGGGCTGTTTTTTTCAGGCAAATTGCACACGTGTGCAAAATAGGGAGTTACGATGAAATCACTGGAATTACATGAACTGCAGGCCCGCTACCGCCTGGCCTGCGAGCTGGCGCAGGCCGGCGCGGAACTGGCGTTCGAATTCTATCAGCAGCGCGACCGGCTGGCGGTGGATCATAAAGGCGATGACCTGCAGGACGTGGTCAGCGTCGCCGATAAACAGGTCGAAGCGTTTGTGAAGCAGCGCATTATGGACGCCTTCCCGCAGGACGGCTTTCTCGGCGAAGAGAGCGGAACGCAGATGCCGGACGCCCGCGTCCTGTGGGTTGTCGATCCTATCGACGGCACCAGCTGTTTTCTTAACGGCCTGCATACCTGGTGCCTGTCGCTGGCTATCGTCGCCGACGGGGAACCGGTTATCGGCGTGGTGTACGACCCCAACCATCGCGAGCTGTTCCACGCCCTGAAAGGCCAGGGCGCATGGCTTAACGATGCGCCTGTCGCGCCGCATCCGGGTGCGACGGTCAAAGAGGGAGTGATGGGCGTCGGCACCTCGCACCGCGTGACGCCTGCGCTCTTTCTGCCCTTCCTCGATGCGCTGCTGAGCGACGGCGGGATGTTTATCCGCAACGGCTCCGGAGCGCTGATGAGCGCCTGGGCGGCGGCAGGCAGGCTTATCGGCTACTACGAACCGCATATGAACCCCTGGGACGGGCTGCCGGGGCTGGTGCTGATGCGCGAAGCGGGCGGCCTTAGCAACGATTATCTGGCAAACGACGGGATTCGTCACGGCAACCCGCTGCTGCTGGCCAGCAAGACGCTCTACCCACAATTAAAAAACATGCTTTGTCACCCATTACCTTAACCGTATCGGGTCAGGCTTTATCTGATTATGTACTCTACACAACGACGATAAACCTCACGGACGAACCACACTAATCAGTCAGGCCTCCGACCTTCGGAGATACCATTATGTCTGGAAGAATTATCGCATTTTTTCGCGCTTCGCCGCCCAAAGCGGGCGGAGAGTTCGATGAGCGGCGCTTTCGCAGCGTGCGCTGGCAAACCTTTATCACCATGACCCTGGCGTACGTCACGTTCTACGTTTGCCGGCTATCGTTCACCGTCGCCAAAAGCGCGCTGGTGGAACTCGGCATAACCCCAACGGAGCTGGGCATGATCGGCTCAACGCTATTTTTCAGCTACGCCATCGGCAAGCTGGTCAACGGCTTTATTGCCGATCATGCCAACGTAGTGCGCTACATGAGCCTCGGGCTACTGCTAAGCGCCGGAATGAACCTGATGATGGGGATGACCAGCAACGCCATGCTGCTGGCAATCTTCTGGGGGATTAACGGCTGGGCGCAGTCGATGGGCGTTGGCCCGTGCGTGGTATCGCTGGCGCGCTGGTACGGCTGTAAAGAACGAGGCACTTTTTACGCGATCTGGTCGACGGCGCATAACATCGGCGAAGCGATGACCTATATGGTGATCGCCGCGGTGATTGCCGGATTCGGCTGGCAGATGGGCTACCTGTCGACCGCCGCGCTCGGCGCCGCCGGGGTGGTGCTGATGCTGTTGTTTATGCGTGACTCGCCGCAAAGCTGCGGCTTCCCGCCCATCAACGTCATTCGCGATGAACCGCAGGAGGAGACGGAAGCCCGCGGCTCGGTATTTAAAAACCAGCTGCTGGCGCTGCGTAACCCGGCCCTGTGGACGCTGGCCCTGGCCTCGGCGTTTATGTATATCGACCGTTACGCGGTGAACTCGTGGGGGATCTTCTTTCTGGAACAGGATAAAGCCTACTCTACTCTCGAAGCGTCCGGGATTATCGGGGTCAACGCTATCGCGGGTATTGCCGGAACCATTATCGCCGGGATGCTCTCCGACCGCTTTTTCCCGCGTAACCGCAGCGTGATGGCCGGGTTTATCAGCCTGCTCAACACCGCCGGCTTCGCGCTGATGCTCTGGTCGCCGCACGGCTACTACACCGATATTCTGGCGATGATTATCTTCGGCGCCACCATCGGAGCGTTGACCTGCTTCCTTGGCGGACTGATCGCGGTCGATATTTCATCGCGTAAAGCCGCGGGCGCCGCGCTCGGCACTATCGGTATCGCCAGCTACGCGGGGGCGGGACTCGGCGAGTTTCTCACCGGCATCATCATCGATAAAACCTCGATGATCGAAAACGGCAAAACGCTATATGACTTCAGTACGCTGTCGCTGTTTTGGGTAGGCACCGGCCTCGTGTCCGCGCTATTCTGTTTTACCACCGCTGCGATTGTCGCCAGGCGACACGCGATAGAACGTCAGACCTCATTCTCGTCATAACCTTTTAACTTATAAGGAAGATTTTATGATGCCTGTACGACATCAGGTTTTGCTACGCCTGCTGCTTACCTGCGCTCTGCCGCTGCTGGCCGCACCGGGCCATGCCGCCACGCAGTATGCGCTGGAAAAAGTGGTTGAACTCAGCCGCCACGGCATTCGTCCGCCGACGGAGGGCAACCGGGAGGCCATCGAAGCCGCGACCCAGCGTCCGTGGACGCAGTGGACCACCCACGACGGCGAGCTGACCGGCCACGGCTATGCCGCCGTCGTCAATAAGGGGCGCGATGAGGGCGCGCGCTTTCGCCAGCTGGGGCTATTGACGGCAGGCTGCCCGGCGAGCGGTGAGATTTATGTTCGCGCCAGCCCCCTGCAGCGTACGCGGGCCACCGCCCAGGCGCTGGTGGACGGCGCCTTTCCCGGCTGCGGCGTAATGATTCATCACGTCAGCGGCGACGCGGATCCGCTGTTTCAGACCGACAAATTTGCCGCCACGCAAACCGATCCCGCCCGCCAGCTGGCGGAAGTGAAGAAGAAGGCCGGCGATCTGGCGCAGCGTCGGCAGGCGCTGGCTCCGGCAATTCAGCTGCTGAAAAACGCGGTCTGCGTACCCGATAAGCCCTGCCCGGTGTTTGATCTACCGTGGCAGGTGGAGCAGAGCAAAAGCGGCAAAACCTCGATTAGCGGGCTGAGCGTGATGGCCAATATGGTTGAGACGCTGCGTCTGGGGTGGAGCGAGAACCTGCCTCTCAGCCAGCTGGCGTGGGGCCATATTACCCGTTCCAGCCAGATAACCGCCCTGTTGCCGCTGCTGACGGAGAACTACGATCTGAGCAACGATGTGTTTTATACCGCGCAAAAACGCGGCTCGATTCTGCTCAACGCCATGCTTGAAGGGGTAAAAGAGAGCGCCGCGCCGAACGTGCGCTGGCTGCTGCTGGTGGCGCACGATACGAATATCGCCATGGTGCGGACGTTAATGGACTTTAGCTGGCAGCTGCCAGGGTACAGCCGCGGCAATATCCCGCCGGGCAGCAGCCTGGTGCTGGAACGCTGGCGCGATACCCGCAGCGGTCAGCGCTACCTGCGCGTCTACTTCCAGGCGCAAAGTCTGGACGATTTGCGCCGCCTGCAAACGCCGGATAGCCAGCATCCGCTGCTGCGCCAGGAGTGGCGTCAGGCGGGCTGCCAGACGACCGATGTCGGGACGCTGTGCCCTTACCAGGCGGCGCTGACCGCGCTGGGCCGCAATATCGATCCGCAGTCCGCTCCGGCGGTGGAGATGGTGCTGCCATAAATAAGTAGAAGGCGAAGCTTTGGCGGTCGCTTCGCTTTTTGGCTCAGGTTCAGGCTTTTTCTGGTTTGAACGCCCCGGCGGCGACCTGCTCCGGGGTGACCACGCCGCTATCCAGCACCCAGCCGCTGACTAACGTTGCGGGCGTGACGTCGAACGCGGGATTGTAAACCGCAGCCTCTTTCGGCGCCCACTGCACCGCGCCAAAGCTGCCGGCGACGCCGGTGACTTCGGCGGCTGCCCGCTGCTCAATCGGGATCGCCGCGCCGTTCGGGCAATGGCGATCCAGGGTAGTTTGCGGCGCGGCTACGTAAAACGGGATCTGGTGATATTTTGCCAGAACCGCCAGCGAATAGGTGCCGATTTTATTGGCTACGTCGCCGTTGGCGGCAATACGGTCAGCGCCCACCCAAACCGCGTCGACCTGGCCCTGCGCCATCAGGCTGGCGGCCATCGAATCGGTAATCAGCCGATACGGCACCCCCAGCTCACCCAGCTCCCAGGCGGTCAGGCGCCCGCCCTGCAACAGAGGGCGCGTTTCATCCACCCAGACATTTGCCACTTTCCCCTGCTGATGCGCCAGCGCAATCACCCCCAGCGCTGTGCCGACGCCCGCCGTCGCCAAGCCGCCGGTATTGCAGTGGGTCAACAGGCGGCTACCCGGCGTCACCAGCGCGCTGCCCGCCTCGGCGATGCTGGCGCAAAGCTGTTTATCCTCGGCGACCAGGCGCAGCGCTTCCGCTTCCAGCGCCTGCGGATAGTGCTCCTTCGCCAGCGCCAGCTTCATGCGATCCAGATTATTCATCAGGTTCACCGCCGTTGGACGCGCGGCGCGCAGCGTCTCCAGCGCCTCAGATAGCGCATCGCGGGTCAGACCGCGCCGCGCCAGCAGCGCCAGCAGCAGGCTGGCGGACAGGCCAATCAACGGCGCGCCGCGTACCCGCAGGGCGTGAATATGGTCCACCAGCAATTCGACGTTATCCGCCGCCAGCCAGCGTTTTTCCTGCGGTAAGGCCTGCTGGTCAAGAATAAAGAGCTGATTTTCGCTTACCCGCAGGCTGGTGGTCTGTAGTGTCTGCATTTAGTTAAATCCCTGTTGCGTTGTTGTATCACATTGTGTCAGGATGAAATCCAGAAGTATAGACGTCTGAACGGCTTAATCAGAATTTTGAGGATCGAGGCAATGTCGCAATACCATACTTTCACGGCCAGCGATGCGGTGGCTTACGCCCAACAATTTGGCGGTATCGATAATCCGACAGAACTGGTGTCCGCGCAGGAAGTGGGCGATGGCAACCTCAACCTGGTGTTTAAAATTTTTGATACCGAGGGCGTGAGCCGGATTATCGTTAAGCAGGCGCTGCCCTACGTGCGCTGCGTAGGAGAGTCCTGGCCGCTGACCCTTGACCGCGCGCGCCTTGAGGCGCAAACCCTGGTGGCTCACCATCAGCACTGCCCGCAGCACACGGTGCGGATTGTGCATTTCGATCCCGAGCTGGCGGTGATGGTGATGGAAGATCTTTCCGATCATCGCATCTGGCGCGGCGAGCTGATTAACAACGTTTACTACCCGCGCGCCGCCAGCCAGCTGGGGGAATACCTGGCCCAGGCGCTGTTCCACACCAGCGACTTTTATCTGCATCCTCACGAGAAAAAGGCCCAGGTGGCGCAATTTATCAACCCCGAGATGTGCGAAATCACCGAGGATCTGTTCTTTAACGATCCGTATCAGGTTCATGAGCGCAACAGCTATCCAACCGCGCTGGAAACCGACGTCGCCGCCCTGCGAGAAGATACCCAGCTGAAGCTGGCGGTGGCCGCGCTCAAACACCGGTTCTTCTCCCATGCCGAAGCGTTACTGCATGGCGATATTCATAGCGGCTCAATTTTCGTCGCCGAAGGCAGCTTTAAGGCCATCGACGCCGAGTTCGGTTTTTTCGGCCCGATTGGCTTCGATATCGGCACCGCCATCGGCAACCTGCTGCTCAACTACTGCGGTCTGCCGGGGCATCTGGGCATTCGCGATGCCGCCGCCGCTCGCGAACAGCGCCTCAACGATATACAGCAGTTCTGGACCACCTTTGCCGAGCGTTTCCAGGCGCTGGCGGCGGAGAAATCCCGCGACGTGGCGCTGGCCTGCCCCGGCTATGCCTCCGCGTTTCTGAAAAAAGTGTGGGCCGACGCGGTGGGCTTCTGCGGCACCGAGCTGATTCGCCGCAGCGTCGGGCTATCGCACGTGGCGGATATCGACGCTATCCCGGACGAAGCCATGCGTCATGAATGCCTGCGCCACGCCATCACCCTGGGTAAAGCGCTGATTGTGATTGCCGATCGCATCGACAGCGTGGATGAGCTGATTGCGCGAATTCGCCAGTACGGTTGAATCTCCGTCCAGCCTTTCCCGGCTCGCGCTGCGCTTAGCCGTGCTACGAGTGCACCGCCGTCTGTGGGCCGGTAGCCCGGACAGGCGCGTCAGGCGCCGCCTCCGGGTATTGGCCTCTTTCCCCGGAGGCGATGCTTCGCATCTGTCCGGGCTACGGGGGCACCACCGTCTGTAGCCCGGTTAAGGCGTTTGCGCCGCGACCCGGGAAGGCAACAACCCACCATCCCCTACCCCAGATACTCAATCACCGACAGCCCGCCGTTATAGTCGGTGCTGTAGATTATTCCCTGAGCGTCGACGAACACATCGCAGGACTGGATCACCCGCGGACGACCGGGGCGGGTATCCATCATTTTCGCCGGCGCGGCGGGCACCAGCGCCCCGGTTTCCACCGGCCGATAAGGGTTGGAAATATCGTAAGCGCGAACGCCCGCGTTCTGATAAGTGGCGAAAATCAGCGTTGAGCTGACAAAGCTGCCGGGGCGATTCTCATGCAGGTTATGTGGACCGAAGTGCGCACCTTTCGCCACGTAATCAGCTTCATCCGGCTGCGGGAAAGTGGCGATACTCACCGGATTTGTCGGCTCGCGAATGTCGAACAGCCAGATCAGCTTCTCCCCATCCTGCTGGTTATCCAGTACCGCCTCATCAAGCACCACCAGCAGATCCCGGTCCGGGAGCGGCAGCGCGGTGTGGGTACCGCCGCCAAACGGCGGGCTCCAGTTACGGTGGCTGATTAGCTTCGGCTGAGAGCGATCCTGCACATCGAGCAGGGTCAGGCCGCCGTCGCGCCAGCTGCCGTAGGCGGTGTCGCCGGCGATAATCGCGTGATGCAGGGCATAGCGCTTACCTTCCGGCCACTGCGCGGTCTCCCCCGCCGCCTGGTTCATCCCCGGCAGCCACCAGCGCCCGGCAACTTCCGGCTTACGCGGATCGGCCAGGTCGATAGTCAGGAAAATATAGTCGCTAAAGCCGTCAATCAGCGCGGAAACGTAGGCCCAGCGCCCGCCGACGTACCAGATTCGGTGAATACCGATGCCGTTAAGCGACAGAAAGGCGATCTCTTGCGGTTTATCCGGGGTGGAGATATCAAAAATCCGCAGCCCGGCGCTCCAGCCCTTCTCCCGTACGTCGCTGACTGTCTCGCCCACCGAACGGGTGTAATAAACCTTCTCGTCGGCGAAGCGGGCATCGGCGAACAGATCCCGGGCGTTGATCACCAGCAGCAGATCGTCGTGCGCCTGTAAATGGACGTTCCAGGTACCGGGTGGCGCGGCGATGTAATTGACCGTTCGCGGACTTTTCGCGTCACGTACGTCCACTACGGAAAAGCCCTGCGATACCATATGGCCAATATAGGCATAACCCCGATGTACCATCAGCTGGACGCCGTCCGGGCGTCCTCCCTGATCGCTATGTCCAATCAGCCGCATATTGCGGCTGTATTCCGGGCGCGGTAATTCAGCCACATAACCTCCTGTTGCCGGGCAGCGCTGGTTCCCTTCTACCGCTGGCAGAGGGTACCTGACAGCCGCCGGACGCTATTATTTGTTTTTCGCTTCGAGAGTGGCAAACCACGGGGCGATAAAGTCTTCAGTCTGGCCCCAGCCTGGAATAATTTTACCCAGCGAAGCGACGTTGACCGCTCCCGGCTGCGCCGCCAGCAGCGCCTGCGGAATCGCCGCCGCTTTAAAGTCGTAGGTTGCGGGGGTTGGTTCGCCGGCAATCTTATTGGCGATCAGACGCACGTTAGTGGCGCCGATAAGCTTCGGATCCACCGCTACGCTCACCTTCCACGGACTGCCGGATTCGCGCATCAGCTGCAGATCCTGGTTAGAAATATCGATGCTGTAGAGTTTGATCTCGCTGCGACCGTTCTCTTTCAGCGCTTTATAAGCGCCCTGGCTGAACGCGTCCCAGGTTCCCCAGATAGCATCAATTTTACCTTTCGGGTATTTCGCTAAGATCGCGCCAACCTTGTTGGCCGTATCGCCCTGCACATCGGATGAGACGGCGCCGATCGATTCCAGCTCTTTGATGCCGGGATTTTGTTTAAGCAGCGTCTGGTAGGCCGCCTGGCGACGCTCCATCGGCGGGAAGCCTGCAACCCACAGTTTGACGATATTGGCTTTGCCGTTGAAATCTTTCACCAGCTGGCCAAAGGAGAGTTCGGTCAGGGAAGCGTCATCCTGCTGGGTGACGGTGACGCCCGGGATCTGGCCGTTTACCGCGGTATCGAAGACCGAGACTTTGATCCCGGCGTCCACCGCTTTTTTCACCAGCGCAGTGGCGTAGGGATCGCGCCCCTGAGAAAGGATAATGCCGTCGTATTTCTGGCTAATCGCCTGGTTAACGAAGTCCTGGAATTTGGCGTCATCACCGTTGCTGAGGAAGGTACTGATTTTAAAGCCGAGCTTTTTGCCCTCCTGGACCGCTCCGGAGACAAACTGGGTGGTGTTATCGTCGGAGCCCAGGTTGCGGATCACCGCAATGCGAATCGGCCCGCTATGGTCGGCGATCGCTGTCGGAAGCGGCGCCGGGGTTTCAGCAAAAGCTGCCGTCGCGTTAAACAATCCCAGCGCGATGAGTGAACGCGTTATCTTTTTCATAGTGTTTACCCTGTAAAATTTTAGGTACGGCGCTGAAAATAGGTCAGTGCGAGCGCGCCAGCCAGCACCAGCCCTTTAATAATGTCCATCGCGTAATACGGTACTGAGAGCATCACCAGGCCGTTGGAGAGCACGCCTAAAATGACCGCCCCCACCAGCGTACCGAGCGCGTTCGGCTTACCGGAACCGGCCAGCGAGAAGCCAATCCACGCCGCCGCCACCGCATCCATCAGATAGCCGCCGCCGGCGTTCACCTGCGATGAGCCGATGCGCGACGCCAGCAGAATGCCGCCGAGCCCCGCCAGCAGGGAGGCAATCACGTAAGCGGCAACTTTGTATCGAGTGATCCGCAGACCCGAGAGGCGCGCCGCTTCCGGATTGCCGCCGATGGCGTACATCCGCCGGCCGTGAGTGGTCAAGGAGAGCGCCAGCTGGGCGACAACGGTCACCACCAGCATAATGATGACTATCGTCGGCACCTGTCCGAGCGAACCAAACGCCGCCGGAATCGCGCCTTCCGCCATATCGCCGCTCGGCAGCACCATATTTTCGGTGATCGACCCGCCGTAGCTGTAAGTCATCGCCACGCCCTGAATCACGAACAGGCTGGCAAGCGTCGCCAGCATGTCAGGTATACGCAGGATCACGATCAGAAACGCGTTGAACAGCCCCACTAAGGTACAGAGCGCGAGGGTGACAAGAATTGCCTCGGTGGTGCCGAAGCCGTGCCAGACAAACAGCGAAATCACCAGCGCATTGGCCAGCGAGGCGGTGGAGCCTACGGACAAATCGAAGCCGCCGATGGTCAGGGATATCGATACGCCGATAGCGATCACCGTCACGATGGCGATAGATCGCAGGATATTGATGATGTTAAACGGGTCGAGGAAGTTGTCCGATGCCAGACCAAAAACAGCGATCAGCAGGACGACGGTCAGCAACATGCCCCATTTGTAGAGAAAATCGAAAAATCGCTGACGGCCAGAAACCGCCGCGTTAACTGCCAGGGCTTTACTCACGCTGCTGCTCCTCCGGTGGAGTAATAAAGAATGTTTTCTTCCCGGGCCTCCGCGCCCGCAATTTCCGCCACGATGCGTCCGTCCCACAGCACGCAGATGCGATCGCACAGGCCGACCAGCTCGGCGAATTCGCCCGAGGCGTAAATCACCCCTTTGCCTTCCCGCGCCAGGCCGTCGATCACATTGAATAAATCCGTTTTGGCTTTGACGTCGACCCCTTTGGTCGGCTCATCGAAAATCAGGACGTTGGCGTTGCCGCGCAGCCATTTGCCAATCGCTACCTTTTGCTGATTACCGCCGGAGAGCCGGCGCAGGCTCTGCGCCGGGCCTGAAGTCCGAATGCCTACGCGGGCAATCACCTCTTCCGCCCAGCGCCAGGCCTGACGATGGCCAAACAGGCTCCAGCGGGAGAAGCTGCTATCGGCGCTGACCGCCAGATTCATCGCCACCGGCTCCTCGATAAAAATGCCCTCCTTGCGCCGCTCTTCCGGCACCAGCGCCAGGCCGCGCGCTACCGAGTCCGCCGGGTCACGCGGTCGCCACGGCTGACTATTCAGTTCGCCGCGCGTCAAACGACTTTTGCTGGCGCCAAACAGCGCCTTGCACAGTTCGGTTTTGCCGGCGCCCGCCAGTCCGGCGATCCCCAGAATCTCTCCCTTGCGCAAACGCAGGGAGATATCCTGCAATAACCCTTCGTCGTGCAGCCCTTCCACCTTTAGCAGCACCTCATCGCTATGGGGCGGCCGCTTCGGCGGGAAGATATCGCTCAGCTCATGACCGAGCATTCTCTCGACGATCTGTTCGCCGCTGAGATCGGCCATCGGCCCGCTCTCAATCAGTCGGCCGTCGCGCAGCACCGTCAGGGTGTCGCAAACGGCTTTTAATTCATGAATGCGGTGCGAGATAAACACAATGCCAAGGCCCTGCTGTTGCAGGCGGCGAACCACCGCAAACAGGCGCTCGCTTTCGTTTTGGTCCAGCGGCGCGGTTGGCTCATCGAGGATAAGAAAGCGGCAGTGATGCGACAGGGCGCGAGCCAGCAGGATTTGCTGTTTTTCCGCCAGCGTGCAGCTGTCGATGGAGCGGCGCACATCGAGGCTGACGTCAAGCTGAGCCAGCGCCTCGCGCGCCAGCTGGCGCAGCCGTCCCCAGCGGAAGGCGAGCCCCGGTTCCGCCAGCCTGTCGAGCATGATGTTTTCCGCGATGCTCAGGCCCGGAACCAGCGCCACGTCGACCTCCTGCTGCACCAGATGAATCCCCAGCTGTTTAGCATCGCGCGGCGAGCGAATGCTCACCGGCTGGTTGTTAATCACCACCTCGCCTTCGTAATGGGCGTGGGTGCCGCACAGCACCGCCATTAGCGTGGACTTGCCTGCGCCGTTAGCGCCGGTCAGCGCATGCACCGAGCCCCCTTGCAGGGTAAAAGCCACGTTGCTGAGCGCCCGAAAGCCGGAAAAGGCCAGGCTAATATTTTGCATCTCAAGGCGATTGCCGGTCATCCCCTGCACCCTGTCGATTAATCTTCTGATTTAACGAATTTTTCATAGCTGCCCTTGACTGACAAATGCATAAAAGGCATAAGATAAAGCGAAATAATATTAGCCATCTGGATGTCCAGACATAACATCGGGTTAGCGAAACAGAACAAGGACAGCATGAATGAGTCATAGCGATATCCGCGTGGTCCCCGGCCCCGCCAACTACTATTCCCATCCCGGCAGCCTTGCCCGGCTGCAGGATTTTTATAGCGAAGAACAGCTTTCACGCGCGGTGTGGGTTTACGGCGAGCGGGCTATCGCAGGCGCCCAGGCTTTTTTGCCGGCAGCGTTTAACGCTCCCGGAGCCAAAAAAATCCTCTTTAAAGGCCACTGTAGCGAAAGCGACGTCAGCGAGCTGGCCCGCGCGTCCGGCGACGATCGGTCGGTGGTGATTGGCGTAGGCGGCGGCGCGCTGCTGGATACCGCGAAGGCGCTGGCCCGACGCCTCGGCCTGCCGGTGGTGGCTATCCCCACCATCGCCGCCACCTGCGCGGCCTGGACGCCGCTGTCGGTGTGGTATAACGATGCCGGTCAGGCGCTGCAGTTTGAAATCTTCGACGATGCCAACTTTCTGGTACTGGTGGAGCCGCGCATTATTCTTAACGCGCCGGCGGAATATCTGCTGGCGGGCATCGGCGATACGCTGGCGAAATGGTATGAAGCGGTAGTGCTGGCCCCGCAGCCGGAGACGCTGCCGCTCACCGTGCGCCTTGGCATCAACGGCGCGCTGGCCATCCGCGATGTACTGCTGGAAAGCAGCGAAACCGCGCTGGCCGACCAGCAACGCGGCGAGCTAACCCAGGCTTTCCGCGACGTCGTGGATGCGATCATCGCCGGCGGCGGTATGGTCGGCGGGCTCGGCGAGCGCTATACCCGCGTCGCCGCCGCCCATGCAGTGCATAACGGGCTGACGGTACTGCCGCAGACCGAGAAGTATCTTCACGGGACCAAAGTCGCCTACGGTATTCTGGTCCAGAGCGCCCTGCTCGGCCAGGACGACGTGCTGGCGCAGCTGGTGCAGGCGTATCAGCGCTTTAATCTGCCAACCACCCTGGCGGCGCTGGAGGTGGATATCAATAACCGCGAACAGCTGAATAAGGTGATTGCCCATACCCTGCGCCCGGTGGAGTCTATCCATTTTCTGCCGGTTGAACTGAACGGAGAAACCCTGCGCGCCGCGTTTGAAAAAGTCGAACGTTTCGCCAGTTAATCCCCGTTTTATTCGCCTCTGCCGCCCGGCGGAGGCGCTTTCGAGCCGCCTCGCAAAGCCGATGTTTCTGCCTTCGCCAGATGACGATTCTGCGTTAGGGTACCCTCATAAGAAAATAACAAACTTATCTTATAAACTTATTATTTTCTTATGTTCAACTGAGGTGTACAGTGGAGGTACATAGCATGCTCATCTGGTCAAAAGTGGCAAAAAAGGAACTGGCAAATATCGATTATCGCTATCAGCAGAGAATCAAAAGCAGGCTAGCGGATTTAGGTGACCGTACGGCTCCTCGGCCCGATGTCAGAAAGTTATCTAAACCAGAGAATCATTACCGTCTTCGGGTAGGGGATTATCGGATCATTTTCACACGTCAGGGGCTGACGCTGAACGACCTGTTTATCGTGTCCGTTAAGCGCAGAACCTCAACAACCTATTTGCATGAGGAGAATATGCCATATGGCTGTTCAGATAATTAAGGATGATGAAGGGAAAGCGCAGTACGCGGTGATCCCCTACGACGAATACTTCCAGATGTGTTTGCAGCTAGCCGAGCTGGATGATGAAACGGAAGCCGATCTTGAAGATATTCCGGTAGAACACGATATCTACGACAACGTGATGCTGCCGGGTGACGTCTGCGACATCATGGATAAAGAGAAAGTCAGCCTGCAGGCGGCCTGGCGCATTCTGCGCGGCCTGTCGCAGCAGGAGGTGGCCAATAAGCTCGGGATTAGCCAGTCTGCGGTTTCCCAGCTAGAAGCTATCGACTCCCGCCCGCAAAAGCGCACTCGCGAAAAGCTGGCGGCCATTTACGGTTGTACGCAGGAGCAGATCAGCCTGTATCTGCCGAAAGAGGGTTAACAGCACTTCGCGCCGCCTTTACCGCCGTAGCGTGCGTCCTGACGTTCGCGGAAAAACTCTTCGTAGGTCATCGGCGTTTGCTCGGGGTGGGTCACGCGGATGTGCTCCACGTAGTTGTCGTAATCCGGGACGCCGATCATCATCTTCGCCGCCTGGCCCAGATATTTTCCTGCTTTCGAAAGGGTATCAAACATTTCCAACTCCGCTAACCGCCCTCCTTCTCATGAAGGAGGGCAATAAAATGACGCTTTAATGGGCGCGTTTCGCCTGGGTGACCAGGCTTTCAGCATCAGCTGGCATCGCCTGGTAAGGGGTCTCTTTCGCCGTCGGTTTGTCCTCTTTCAGCGCCGCCAGCGCGGTCTTAATTGAGAACAGCGCCAGAACCACCACCACCACCATGAAGAAGATGGTCAGCCCGGCATCCAGACGGTTGTTAAACACCAGTTGCGCCAGCTGCGACTCGGTGTACTGCGGCGGAATATTGCCGCTGTCAATCATCGCCTGGAACTTGTTGGCAATCGCCAGGAAGCCCACTTTGGTATCGGTGCTGAACGACTTCTGCCAGCCCGCGGTCAGGGTACAGATCAGCAGCCAGGAGGTTGGCAGCAGTGCGACCCAGGCATAACGCTGGCGCTTCATCTTAAACAGTACCACCGCGCAGAGCATCAGCGCCATCCCTGCCAGCATCTGGTTGGCAATACCAAACAGCGGCCAGAGGGTGTTGATGCCGCCAAGTGGGTCAACTACACCCTGATGCAGGAAGTAGCCCCAGGCCAGCACGCACAGCGCGGTCGCAAGAAGGTTCGCCGGCAGGGAGCTGGTTTGCTTGAGCCCCGGGCTGATCACCCCAAGCAGATCCTGCAGCATAAAGCGCGCCGCCCGCGTGCCGGCATCCACCGCGGTCAGGATAAACAGCGCCTCAAACAGAATCGCGAAGTGGTACCAGAAAGAGACGTCCATCAGGCCGCCCAGCGAACCGTGGAGGATATAGGCCATGCCCACCGCCAGCGTCGGCGCGCCGCCCGCGCGTGAAATAATCGACTGTTCCCCTACCTCATTGGCGATCTGATTGAGCGTATCCGGGGTGACGGTAAAGCCCCAGCTACTCACCACCTGCGCCGCCGACGCCACCACATCGCTCACGCCCGCCGGAGCCAGCACCGCCATTGGGCTGTTCATCGCGAAGTAGACGCCCGGGTCGATAATACAGGCCGCCACCAGCGCCATGATCGCTACGAAGGACTCCATCAGCATGCCGCCGTAGCCGATAAAACACGCCTGGCCTTCGTTGGCCAGCATTTTCGGGGTGGTGCCGGAAGCGATCAGGGCATGGAAGCCGGAAACCGCGCCGCAGGCGATGGTGATAAACAAGAACGGGAACAGGCTGCCGCTCCATACCGGCCCGGTGCCATCGATAAATTTGGTCAGCGCCGGCATCGTCAGCGTCGGACGCATGATCAGAATCCCAATCGCCAGACCGACGATGGTGCCGATTTTCAGGAAAGTAGAGAGGTAGTCGCGAGGCGCCAGCAGCAGCCAGACCGGCAGTACGGCGGCGATAAACCCGTAGCCCACCAGAATCCAGGTAAGCTGTACGCCGGTGTAATCAAACCACGGCGCCCAGGTCGGGCTTTCCGCCACCCAGCCGCCGGAGATGATGGCGAACACCAGCATCACCAGACCAATCACCGACACTTCGCCAATGCGCCCGGGGCGCAGATAGCGAATATAAATGCCCATGAATATCGCCAGCGGGATGGTGAAGGCCACGGTGTAGGTGCCCCACGGGCTGTGGGTCAGCGCTTTCACCACGATCATCGCCAGCACCGCAAGGATAATAACCATGATCATAAAGCAGGCCACCAGCGCCAGCACCCCGGCGGTCGGGCCCATCTCCTCTTTCACCAGCTCGCCGAGCGAACGTCCGTCGCGACGGGTTGAGACGAACAGCACCATAAAGTCCTGTACCGCCCCGGCCAGCACCACGCCCGCCAGGATCCAGATCATTCCCGGCAGATAGCCCATTTGCGCCGCCAGCACCGGGCCAACCAGCGGCCCAGCGCCGGCAATAGCGGCAAAATGGTGGCCGAACAGCACTTTCTTATCGGTCGGAACGTAGTCAAGGCCGTCGTTGTGACGCACCGCCGGAGTCATGCGCGTCGGGTCAACCGCCAGCACGTTTTTGGCGATATACAGGCCGTAGAAGCGATAGGCGATCAGATAGACGCAGACTGCCGCGACGACAATCCATAGCGCGTTAATCTGCTCACCCCGGTTTAGCGCGATATAGCCCAGGGCAAAGGCTCCGATAACGGAGAGCAGTGTCCAGATGAGGTATTTCCCTGAATTATTCATCATTGTGTTCCACAGGTAGGGTAATCAGGATGTTACAATTTGTTTCTAGAACACAATACGAGTTTTAACAACTCTGAAACGTTGCAGATGTCGCCTGACGGCAAGGATTTATCTCACATTGCAAGCGAGATCACTTCTGGCAGGAAAATGGATGAAAATGGGGAGGGATATTCTGTAACTGCATCGCAGGTTGTTTCCCCGGAGGCGGCGCTTGACGCGCCTGTCAGGGCTACCGGCCCGCAGATGGCGGAGAACCCGTAGCCCGGTCAGCGCAGCGCCACCGGGAACAGGCTATGCCTCAGCCGAGGACCGCCGTGCCCAGACGGCAGGTGCAGCAGCGCCGTCCTCGCTCGTCGAATATCGCAATTTCCCAGCTCTGGCCCTGACGCCCCAGGTGCAGCGCCCGGCATTCGCCGCGGACTTTGCCGCTGGAGACCGCCCGGTGATGGGTGGCGTTGAGCTCGGTCCCCACCACGCACTGCCCCTCTTCGGTCATCAGCCACCCGGCCATCGAGCCGAGGGTTTCCGCCAGCGCCGCGGAGGCCCCGCCGTGCAGCAGGCCAAACGGCTGATGCGTTCGCGCGTCGACCGGCATTTCCGCTTCCAGCACGCCCTCCTCAATCCGGGTATAGACGATGCCCAGATGGGCCACCATCGTATTGCTGCTGGTGGCGTTAAGCTCATCCAGCGTCAGCTGACGTTTCCAGGCCATTTATGCCCCCAGCGTCGAGCCGCCGTCCACCACGATATCCTGCAGCGTGATATGGCTGGCGTGGTCGGAGGCGAGGAACAGAATGGTATTGGCAATCTCCTGCGGGTGGGCGATTTTGCCCAGAGGAATGCCCAGCTTAAACTGCTCGCCGAAGCCGCGAATGCGCTGCTGCTCTGCATCATCGCTCACCCACAGCGTCCGCTGCATATCGGTGTCGGTAGAACCAGGAGAAACCAGATTACAGCGTACGCCGCTGCCCGCCAGCTCCAGGCCGACGGTCAGCGCCAGGCTCTTTAGCGCCGCCTTTGAGGCGCCGTAGGCGCTCATGCCGATGCGCGGGGTATGCGCAGCGTCGGACGCCACGGTCACAATCGCCCCGCCTTTCTGGCGGCGGAACTGCGCCATCGTCTGCTGGAACAGGTTAAACGCCCCGCCAACGTTGACGGCAAAGGTCTGCTGCCAGTCTTCAAGGCTCAGCGCATCGGTCGCCCCCATCCGCAAAATACCGGCCGCATTAACCAACACATCCAGCCGCTCGATCCCTGCCAGCAGGCGGCCGCATACCTGCGCCACCTGCTGCGCGTCGGCGACGTTCAGCGTCTCGGTGGCAAACGGATAGCTTTCACCGTCGAACGCCAGATCAAAACCGGTTACCTGCGCGCCGGCCTCAACGAACGCCAGCGCGGTAGCGTAGCCGATCCCCTTACCCGCGCCGGTGATCCACACGGTCTGGCCGTGAAAATCTAGCCCGTTCATTATTTCACCTCGCGAGAAAGCAGCGCCCACCAGGCATCGATGGTCGGTTTTTTCGCCAGCACCACGAAGTCAATATCGCCGTGCACTTTACGCCAGCGCGCGGCGAGCGCCATCATGCGTACCGAATCCAGGCCGTAGTCGATCAGATTTTCGTCATCCATCGGTTCATCGGATTCATCGAGCAGCGGCAGCACCAGCGCGCGCAGCGCCGCTTTCGATGTCGGCAGCGGCAGCAGCTCTTCCGTCATCACCACGCGACCGGAGCGACCCGCCACGTAGTTGAGCGCCATCAGATGCTCCTCGCGGCTGAAATCAGCCAGCGCATCGGCAACGAAAAATGGCTTAATATCGCGCATAAACGCGTCGGTTGCGGTGGTCATGCAGCCGATATGGGCGTACACGCCGGTGATAATCAGCTGATCGCGCCCCGCCTCTTTCAGTATCTCCTCCAGCGGCGAGCGATGAAACGCGCTGTAGCGCCACTTCACCAGTACGGTATCGTTGTCGTCCGGCGCAAGCGCGGCAATGACCTGCTGCTGTTCAGGAGAACGGGTCAGACCCGGCCCCCACATGTCGTTCAGCAGCGCGCGGTCTTCATCGCTCTGCTCTTTCGGCTGGGCGGTGTAAAAAACCGGAATATTATTCTGTTTGCAGAACTCGCGCAGGGCGGCGATGTTGGCCACCACTTTCTCCATCATCGCGCTGTTTTCGCCCCAGAAATTAAGGAAATACTCCTGCATATCGTGGATCAGCAGCGCGGCACGGGACGGCTCAAATGCCCAGTTCACTTTGTTCGCCGGGATATCGCTGGCTTCCGGCAGCGCGTAAGCCTGTAATTTAGGGATTGCCATTCTGTCTTCTCCTTCAGCCCAGCTTGCGTTCAGCCAGCCACTGACGTAATTGTTTTTTATCGACTTTGCCCACCGGCGTCAGCGGCAGCGCATCAACGCACTCCACGCGGTCCGGCAGTTTAAATTCTGCGACCCCTTGTTCCCGCAGGAAGCGGCGTACCGCCACCGCGCGCAGAGGTTCTTTTACCACCAGATATGCGCAGCTCTTTTCTCCCAGCAGGCTATCTTCCATACTGACCAGCGCGACGTGGATCACCGCCGGATGGCGCAGCAGCAGGTTTTCGATCTCTTCCGCCGCGATCTTCTCTCCGCCGCGGTTGATCTGATCTTTTTCCCGTCCCTGCACGGTGATATAGCCGTCTTCATCGATCGAGATCAGATCGCCAGAACAGTAGAACCCGTCGGCATCAAAGGCTTCGGCATTATGCTGCGGACTCTTGTAATAGCCGCGGAAGGTGTAAGGACCACGGGTCATCAGCCGTCCGACTTCGCCCCGCGGCAGCGGATTGCCCTGCGCATCGGCCACCCACACTTCATCGTCCGGACACATTGGGCAACCCTGAGTATTGATAATGCGCTCGGGGCTATCGTTGAGGCGGGTATAGTTCACCAGCCCCTCCGCCATGCCGAAGACCTGCTGAAGCTGACAGCCGATTTCCGCCGGAATACGCGCCGCGAGCGTCGCGGACAGGCGCGCCCCGCCAACCTGCAGCAGCCGCAGCGATTGCAGGCGGGCATTGCTGCCGGAATCCTGGATCTCCTGCAGCCACAGGCTGACCGCAGGCGGAACCAGCGAGGTCAGGTTAATCTGGTGTTTTTCAATCAGCGGGAAGCAGAGTGTGGCGCTCGGATCGTGCGCCAGTACCACCACACCGCCGGCGAGGAAGACGCCTAAAGAACCTGGCGAACTCATCGCGTAGTTATGGGCGGCGGGAAGCGCGTTCAGGTAGCGCGTTTCGGCGCTCACGCCGCACAGCTCGTTGCTGCGGCGAATGCTGTAGTCGTAGTCGTTATGGGTACGCGGGATGAGCTTCGGCGTACCGGTGCTGCCGCCGGAAAGCTGGAAAAACGCCACTTCGTCGGCAGGCGTTGGTCCGGCAATGAAATTATCGCCAGGCCGCTCAATGGCTGCCGTCAGGCTCCGTTCGCCGCTGTCGTTGAGCAGCAGAGCCACGCGTATCGACGGATGCTGGCTGACAAAATCATTCAGAAATTCGTCATCGGCAAACAGCGCGTGTTCGCGATCGGCAATCAGCAAGGCGGGTTCAATCTGGGCGGCGTAGGCGTTGAGCTCGCTACGCTGATGGCTGAACAGCGCATTCACCGGCGCCACGCCGATCCGCAGCAGCGCGAAAAACGTCAGATAAAATTCCGCGACGTTGCCCAGCTGCACCAGCGCCGTTTCGCCGCGCTTCAGGCCCTGACGCTGCAGCGAGGAGGCGAGATTATCAACCAGGCGGTTGAACTCACGATAACTGTAGCGTTTGTCGCCGTCGATAATGGCGGGAGCATCGTTTTCGGCATGACGGGTAATCAGGTTAGTCAGCGGCAGATCCTGCCAGTAACCTTTTTGCCGATAGCGGGCCGCGAACGCTTCCGGCCAGCGGGTAAATTCGATCATCATAGTCCCTTATTGCAAGCCGAATACGTTCAGCATGGTGGTCAGTTTGACGCCGGTTTCGCGCCACTCGCCTAGCGGCGAAGAGGCCGGGACGATCCCTGCGCCTGCAAACAGCCGCAGCGTGCGTTGATGCAGGCGCGCGCAGCGGATGGTGACCACCCACTCGCCGTTGCCTTCATCATCGCACCAGCCGACGATACCGCCGAACAGCTGGCGATCGAACGGCTCCAGTTCGTTAATCAGGCGTTTTGCCGCCTGATGCGGGAAGCCGCTCAGCGCCGGGGTGGGATGCAGCAGACAGGCCAGCGACATGGCATTCTCGTTTGCCAGCGCGGCGCCCTGAATCTGCGTCGCCAGATGCCACAGGGTCGGCGTGGTGATCAGCTGCGGAGAATCCGGCAGGCTTAGCTCGCTGCTGCGCGGTGCCAGTACGGCCTTCATCGCCTGGGTCACCAGCTCATGTTCATGGCGGTCTTTTTCCGACGCCAGCAGCTTGTGCCCCGCTTCGCGGTCCAGCACATCGTCCGGCTGACGGCGGGCCGAACCGGCCAACGGCAGAGAGTAAAAATGCGCCCCTTCTTTACGTAACAGCAGCTCAGGGCTGGCGCCCAGCAGCACGCCGCCGTCCGAAAGCGGCACGTGGAAGTTATAGCTGGCGGGGTTCTGGGCAATCAGGCGCTCCAGCAGCGCACCGCTATCAACCCGCTCACGGGTGGTGATATCAATCAGGCGCGACAGGACCACTTTGTCCACTTCCGGCGTCGCGGTCAGGGCCGCCGCGCGCGTCACCATCGCCATAAAGGTGTCCTGTTCGGGGATCTCCCGGCGCTGAATCACGTCCATGGGCTGCAGCCCCGACGCATAGCGCGCGGAGTGCTGCTTTTCTGGTCGGGAGAAGGTTTCCCAGCTTGTGGGTATAAACAGCTCGGACGGCTCGCTGGTATCAAACGGAATGGCGCCGACCATTATCGGCTTAGCGATCCCGGCAGCCCGCGCCGCTGTAAAGGCGGCGGCCATTTTGTGCTGGAATTCCCCATCCAGATTTTCGCCATCGGCGGCAGGATGAGAAAACCGACTAAAACAGCCAGCGGTGGTGAAACTGCGGTACGGCGACATAAAGAAGAAGCTTTCCGGCGGCAGAGTCATTTTTTTCTCCCGTACTTCCTCAGCCAAAGACGTTTCCATATCATCCTCCAAAAAAACGATAAAGATATTACGAATAATTATCATTTATATTTTGGTTGGGTAACCTAAAAGGTATTGCGCGCTATGTCAACCGTACAGGTAGCATGTTGTGCGACTTAGGCTTGCATCCACGCGGCGCAAAGCTGAAAATGAGAAGCATTCATCACAGATTGCCGGTCACGTGCGTTTTTCCGGGAGCGCTTCGCCTGATGATGTTATGACGTTTACAGGCCGGGTAAGGCGCAAGCCTCCTCCCGGCAGAAAGGCGGGCATCGTCGCTGGCAAAGATCTGTTTTCAGCTCATTTATCACCACTTAATCAGGATGCGAATACGTGAATTTCTCCACCTTTTGCCGCCGTACCCTCCTCGCCAGCGGTCTGGCGATTTTAGGAATTAGCTCAGCGCTGGCGGCAGACTGGCCGCGGCAGATAACCGACAGCCGGGGAACGCACACGCTGGAAAGCCAGCCCCTGCGAATTGTTTCCACCAGCGTGACGCTGACCGGCTCACTACTGGCGATTGACGCGCCGGTAGTCGCCAGCGGCGCCACGACGCCGAACAACCGTGTCGCCGACGGTCAGGGATTTTTACGTCAGTGGAGCGATGTGGCGAAAGCGCGGAAGCTGTCGCGCCTCTACATTGGCGAACCGAGCGCTGAGGCCGTCGCTGCGCAAATGCCGGATCTGATTCTGATTAGCGCCACCGGCGGCGATTCGGCGTTGACGCTCTACGACCAGCTTTCCACCATCGCCCCAACGCTTATCATTAACTACGATGACAAAAGCTGGCAGGCCCTGCTGACCCAACTGGGGACGATCACCGGCCATGAAAAACAGGCGGCAGAGCGAATTGCGGAATTTGATACTAAGCTGGCGGCGCTGAAAGAGAAGATGAAGCTGCCGCCGCAGCCGGTCACCGCGCTGGTCTACACCGCCGCGGCCCATAGCGCCAATATCTGGACGAAAGAGTCCGCTCAGGGGCAGATGCTTCAACAGCTGGGCTTTACCCTTGCCGATCTGCCCGCCGGGCTGCATGCCAGCCAGAGTCAGGGGAAACGTCATGATATCGTGCAGCTGGGCGGTGAAAATTTAGCCGGCGGACTTAACGGTCAGAGCCTGTTCCTGTTTGCTGGCGACCGAAAAGATGCCGATGCGATTTACGCCAACCCGCTGCTGTCGCATCTGCCCGCAGTCGAAGGTAAACGCGTTTATCCGCTGGGAACGGAAACCTTCCGCCTGGATTATTACAGCGCCGTACTGGTGCTGCAGCGCTTAGCCGCGCTCTTTGCTTAAAGCTCTTCTCCCGGCGCGGGTCGCCGGGATCTCATCGCGCATCACTCCTCACATCATCTCTTTGTTATAAAAGCTTATTTTCTCTCACTGTACCTCATCAGCCTCATCGCCGCCTCAGCTGAAATATCATCGCTGCCGGTGTTATTTTGTGATTAGCCCTGGCCGCCGCGTTGCCCGATTATCTGCCCCACACCGCTTGAGGTGGGCATTCAACACAGAAGGAAATTAACGTGGCAACAAGCAAATTGATTCAGGGCGATACGCTGACCGAAACCAGCAACGCCGCAGACGGCTTTAACCCGGCAACCGAAGTGAGCAACTACAGCTATACCTCCGCTCGCGTCGCCAAACCGGTCTATAACAAATACAAAGCCTCAACCAGCAAACCGAAAGTCTTTGGTTACTACACCGACTGGTCTCAGTATGACGGACGTCTGCAGGGCGGCGATGCGAAAGATAACCGCGGTCGCGGCTACGATCTGACTAACGTCTCCCCTACGGCTTACGACAAAATCATCGTCGGCTTCGTCGGCGTCACCGGCTTCCATAAAGTGGATG
>NZ_KV793484.1:0-70332 GCF_001808475.1 Klebsiella sp. HMSC09D12
TTTTTTCACCCGCCCATTACTGGGGATTCCTCAGCGTCAAGCGGGGTTTTAGGTTTAGCGGGCTAATCCTAATCGCGGAATTTCTATCGCCGGACAGCGATCCATCACCACGTTTAGACCGGCGTCTCGGGCGAGCACTGCCGCTTGTTCATTGATGACCCCTAGCTGTAGCCACAAAGTTTTAGCACCGATAGCCACCGCTTCCTGGGCAACGCCCCAGGCTGCTTCTGAGTTGCGGAAGACATCAACCATGTCCACTTTTTCCGGCACCTCGGCCAGCGTGGCATATCCTTTTTGCCCCAGCAGCGTAGTACCCGCAACCTTAGGAGAAACCGGAATGACATGATATCCCTGCTCCAGAAGGTACTTCATCACCCGATAGCTTGGGCGATCGGGTTTGTCGCTTGCCCCCACCAGGGCGATAGTCCGGGTCGAGGTCAGAATACCTGCGATATCGTTCTCTTTCATCATCATCCTCCTGCTATTTAGCCCAAGTGTATGCTAATCCGAATGAACCAGCATTAGTGCTAACCCGCAGATGCGTCAAATTTTTTCATCCCGATGCTTGCAGCAGCAGACACTTCCAGTAATCTGTCTGCAGGTCAAAATGTGGAATGAAATGATGGAACTAACAACACGTACACTGCCAGCACGTAAACATATTGCGCTGGTTGCTCACGATCACTGTAAAGATATGCTGATGAAATGGGTAGAGCGCCACCAGCAACTTCTGGCACAACATACGCTATCGGCAACAGGTACAACCGGTAATCTGGTATCACGCGCAACCGGGCTGGAGGTGCACGCTATGCTGAGCGGCCCAATGGGCGGCGACCAGCAGGTAGGAGCCCTGATATCAGAAGGTAAAATTGATGTTTTGATTTTTTTCTGGGACCCGCTGAATGCGGTGCCGCATGACCCTGATGTTAAAGCGTTACTCCGTCTGGCAACCGTGTGGAATATTCCCGTTGCAACGAATGTCTCGACCGCCGACTTTATCATCCAGTCTCCCCACTTTAGCGATCCGGTCGATATTTTGATTCCTGATTACCAGCGTTATCTCGCTGAGCGTCTGAAATAAACCACGCTGGCGGCCTCGCCGCCAGTCATTACGGCTTTCTCGCAACCGGCACGTCCAGCGCCTTCAACATATCAACAAACGGTGACGGCTGCTCTTTATTAAACAACAACCAGACCCGCAGACGCGCGCGCGTAAGTGCGACATACAGCAAACGTCTCTCTTCTGCATCGGCAAAATCCTCCGGTTGTGGTAGCAGTGCCTGCTCCATAATCGACTCACGCGCCGAAGCCGGAAACGCATCATCACCTTCCTGAAGACCAAGGATAATGACGTAATCTGCTTGCTGCCCTTTGCTGGCATGAATAGTCATGAAATCGAGCTGAAGATGGGGCCAGCGTGTTGCAGCCTTTTCCAGCGCCGCTGGCTTCAAATGATGGTAACGCGCTAACAGCAAGATCCGTTGTTCTCGCTTGACGTAACCGCTCATTTTATCGAGCAGATCGTCGAGTTTATCCTCCGCTAACAACGTCACCGCTTTTTTGTCGCCTGCAATCAGACTGTTGAGTGGTTTCGTCAACTGATGCGGGTTCTGTTGGATAAATCCGTTTGCGACCTCGCCTATCCGGCTATTAAATCGGTAGGTCGTATCCAGCGCGCAACAATCCCCTTCGCCAAAATAGTGATTAAAAGCCGTCGTCAAAGAGAGTTGAGCACCGCTAAAACGATAGATAGCCTGCCAGTCATCGCCAACGGCAAACAGCGTGGTCTGCGTATTTTGTCGACGTAACGCGGCGAGTAGTGACGCCCGCTGCGGAGAGATATCCTGAAATTCATCCACCAGAATATGCTTCCACGGACTGACAAAGCGGCCTTTATCGAGAATATTTATCGCCTGATGAATCAGACCGGAGAAGTCGACGGCATTTTCATCTTTTAACGCCGTTTTCCAGGCTTTTAGTAAAGGGGCCATCAGCTTGACGCGCTTACTAAAAAGATCGCGTACCTCCTCAGGCGCCCCGGCGATCATCTCAGCCTGCGAGCCGCCATGCATGCGCATCAGGCTAACCCAGCGATCGAGGCGGCTGGCGATGCGGCGCTGCAGCTTTTTATCCTGCCAGAAATCCCCTTCAGGGATCGGCCAGCCCATTTCTTCCTCCAGCCACAGTCGCCAGCCTTTCGCCTGCGCTTTTTTCTCCTGACACTGCTGCTGCCAGCTTTCGAGCAGAAGTTTTTGCCGCGCAGCGCTGTCGTTTTCCAGCTTGCTAATCATCGGCGCTTTTTTACTGCCCTGCTGAATAATATGCAAAGCCAGAGCATGAAAAGTGCGCGCGGAGATCTCGTCGGTTCCGAGGCGTTCGCGAATGCGCTCATCCATCTCCTGCGCGGCCTGTCGACCAAAAGCCAGCAGCAAAATTTGCTCAGCTGCCGCTTCGCCCCGGGTCAATAGCCAACCTGCTCGCGCCACTAAAACAGAGGTTTTACCGCTTCCGGCCCCTGCCAGT
Organism: Klebsiella sp. HMSC09D12; assembly: GCF_001808475.1. Lineage (NCBI taxonomy): Bacteria > Pseudomonadati > Pseudomonadota > Gammaproteobacteria > Enterobacterales > Enterobacteriaceae > Klebsiella > Klebsiella sp. HMSC09D12. Next base: position 2,524 of record NZ_KV793484.1, read on the forward strand.
ACCAGCAATGAACGCTCGCCGTTCACCACGGCGCGCGCCTGAGCCGGATTCAGCGGCGATGATTCAACTGCAGCAAAAAATCCCCGATATTGTTCCAGCATTGATTCAGTAAATTTTTGGTTATGCTCAAGCCTGGCCTTTTCCGTATCCCCCACCCACCTCTGGCACTGCCGCCATAATTCACGGCAGTTTTCAAATCCCTCAAGGCGGCTTGTCGGCACGGGGAGGCCGCTAAGGGCATGGCGAATTTTCTGCTGAATATCGGACACCTGCTGACGCGTCAACCATTTACCCTCGGCGCTTGAACGCGCCACATCAGCCAACTGCTGGCGCAGCAGATCGGCGGAAATCTCGCTCATTTCCGCGCTCCACTGCTGCCAGAGAGCATTCAGATGATGGTAAAAACGCTGAGTTTCGGTCCATTCGGTACCATGCAATCGCACAACTTTCTCGCCCGGTAGGATAAATTCCAGCTCTCCCCACACTAGCCCACGCTTGCAATGAATAGATAATAACTGATTGAAAGGTATAAGATATTCATGGCTATCACCGGAAACCTTTACTCCGGCATTAAGAAGTTGCACCCTGTCATAAGGGTGTTGAGCCATGCGTTTGCCCAATGTTGTCGCTCTGAGTTCCATATAATGTCGAATTTCAATCAGGTTGGATGTTTTTAAGTTTAACCGCCAGCGACCGGGTGCTCCAGCGTAAAAAACGCTACAATGGCCGGACCTTATTATCTACAGAATTAAACCGAGGGTTTATGCGTACCGTTCTGAATATTTTAAACTTTATCCTTGGCGGATTCGCCACCACGCTCGGCTGGCTTCTGGCGACGCTGGTCAGCATAGTACTGATTTTTACGCTGCCTCTCACCCGCTCCTGCTGGGAGATAACAAAACTCTCTCTCCTTCCCTATGGTAATGAAGCCATTCATGTTGATGAACTCGACCCTCAGGGAAAGAATAGCCTGCTTAACGCGGGCGGAACGTTGTTGAATATTTTATGGTTTATTTTCTTCGGCTGGTGGTTGTGCCTGATGCATATCTTTTGTGGGATCGCCCAGTGTCTGACCATCATCGGCATTCCGGTAGGCATCGCCAATTTTAAAATCGCCGCGATTGCTTTGTGGCCGGTAGGCCGGCGAGTCGTTTCCGTTGAGACCGCTCGTGCTGCGCGTGAAGCCAACGCGCGTCGCCGCTTTCAGTAATTGAATGGAACAGAGAAATGCTCAGCCCCCTGCTACGCCGCTATACCTGGAACAGTGCCTGGTTATATTACATCAGGATATTCATCGCACTCTGCGGTACGACCGCATTTCCCTGGTGGCTCGGCGAAGTAAAACTCACCATCCCTTTAACGCTTGGCGTCGTGGCCGCGGCGCTGACTGACCTGGACGATCGTCTGGCAGGACGTCTGCGTAATCTGGCCATTACCCTTGTATGCTTCTTTATCGCTTCGGCCTCGGTGGAGCTTCTCTTCCCCTGGCCCTGGTTATTCGCGGCAGGATTAACCGTTTCCACTATCGGCTTTATTTTGCTTGGTGGTCTGGGACAACGCTACGCCACCATCGCCTTTGGCGCGCTATTAATTGCCATCTACACCATGTTGGGGGTAACGCTTTACAGCCAATGGTATCTCCAGCCGCTGTTTTTGCTGGCTGGCGCGGTGTGGTACAACCTGCTCACCCTCGCCGGGCATCTGATTTTCCCTATCCGTCCCCTTCAGGACAATCTGGCACGTAGCTATGAGCAGCTCGCCCGCTATCTGGAGCTTAAATCCCGGCTATTCGATCCGGATATAGAAGATGAAAGCCAGGCCCCGCTCTATGACCTGGCAATAGCCAACGGCCAGCTGGTGACTACGCTGAACCAGACCAAAGTTTCCCTGCTGACTCGTCTGCGCGGAGATCGCGGCCAGCGCGGTACTCGCCGCACGTTACAGTACTATTTCGTGGCGCAGGATATCCATGAACGTGCGAGTTCATCGCATATTCAGTACCAAACGCTACGCGAACATTTTCGTTATAGCGATGTGATGTTCCGCTTTCAGCGTATGCTATCAATGCAGGCGCAGGCCTGCCAGAAACTGTCGCGTGCCATTCTGCTGCGCGAGCCCTACCTGCACGACACTCATTTTGAGCGCGCTTTTATGCATCTTGACGCAGCGCTCGATCGCGTTAAGGCCAGCGGCGCGCCAGCGGAACAGATTAAAGCGCTGGGTTTTTTGCTGAATAACTTACGGGCTATTGACGCCCAGCTGGCGACAATTGAATCAGTCCAGACCACCGAACAGTCCATTCACAGTACGGAAAACCTGTTAGCCGACGACCAGCCTAACGGATTTAGCGATATCTGGCTGCGCTTGCGCAGTAATATGTCTCCTGAGTCAGCCCTGTTTCGTCATGCAGTTCGAATGTCGATAGTCCTGTGCGCTGGTTATGCCTTTATCCAATTGACCGGACTGAACCATGGCTACTGGATATTACTGACCAGCCTGTTTGTTTGTCAGCCAAACTATAACGCCACTCGCCATCGGCTGGCGTTAAGGATAATCGGGACCTTGATTGGTGTGGCCATCGGCCTGCCGGTACTGCTCCTCGTCCCGTCCGTTGAAGGCCAGCTGCTTTTGATTGTCCTGACCGGCGTGCTGTTCTTCGCTTTCCGTAATGTGCAGTACGCCCACGCGACAATGTTCATTACGCTCCTTGTCTTGCTCTGTTTTAACCTCCTGGGAGAAGGTTTTGAAGTTGCCCTACCGCGCATATTCGACACTCTGATTGGCTGCGCTATCGCCTGGGCCGCAGTGAGTTTTATTTGGCCGGACTGGAAATTCCGCAATCTCCCTCGAGTGCTCGAGCAAGCAATCAATGCCAACTGCCGATATTTAGATGCCATTCTTGAGCAATATCACCAGGGGCGCGACAACCGCCTGGCCTATCGTGTTGCACGCAGAGCCGCGCATAACCGGGATAGCGAACTGGCCTCTGTCGTATCGAACTTATCAACAGAACCCAAAGCGGGCTCACAAATGCGGGAAACTGCTTTTCGTTTGCTCTGCCTGAACCATACCTTTACCAGCTACATCTCTGCTCTGGGAGCCCACAGGGAAAAGCTGACAACACCAGATATTCTGGCGCTGCTGGACGATGCCGTGTGTTATGTGGATGACGCGCTGCACCATTCGCCAACCGATGAACTACGGGTACAGCAGGCTTTAGCAAGCCTGCAGACCCGGATCCACCATCTTGACCCTCGCGCCGACAGCAAAGAGCCTTTAGTTCTGCAGCAAATTGGACTGCTGCTGGCGCTACTGCCAGAAATTTGTCGGCTACAGCGACAGGTTGAGATTCAACCTGAGTAGGCCTCCATCTCCTGTACCTGTACCGCCGCCCACTCCTCAAGCTCCTGACGCTGTTGCGTCGGGAGCGTGGCCGCATGCACGCCCGCAATAGCTCCCTCTAATGAATAAAGGACGTTTACCGTTAGCGCTTTATTCATTTTTCGTAGTCTGAGCCAGGCTTCTTTAGCGCCAATTTTTCGCAGCGTTAATTCATCTTTGATACCTGAATTAATCAACTGGAGCTCCATGTGAAAACTAATATTTGGAAGATTCTTTAATCTTCCGGAATGTCGCTGCCGATGTTTTTCATTACGAGCGGTCTGTAATGATAGCGCTGATAAATGAAAAAGCATTTTGCTGTCACGCCAAAGCCCTTCATCTATATGATAGTACTTAAGCGCAACCAGACGGCCATTCTTCTGCATCTTCAACAGCGGGTTTTTATGCGCCACGCGATACTGCGCACTCTGCTCACAAACCCGAAGATAGATCTCCCCCTCAGCCATCATGGCAAACACGGTATTATCTATCGCCAGGCTATAGCCACCAAATAAGGGCCGACAGCTTATTTTTCCTAATGGAGACAAACATGCCCGAAACTGATGGATCCTAAGACATACGAGTTTCTTCATGATTATTCCTTTGTTAATCATGTAAATAAGACATAAATTTGCTAACGGATCCGCTAATAAGAAAATAAGGGAGTTCCCTTTATGCAGCAACATGAATTATCTCTTTATTTTACTCAGCTTGTTTTTTTGCGAGCAGCTTTCCGAAAATAGCCTTTTGATGAAGTAAAAAGCAGGAAAGGTAAAATGCTTAATTAATATTAATCAACCCGGAGAACATAAAGCATGGCGTCACCCGCGATTTGTAAATGGTTAACGTCATAATTTGTGGGAGGAATTTTTTAAAGAAGAAATGACCACAACGATGAATTCACATTCTGTACACCCCATCACTCAACGCTGTCAGCTTGTCTTCATTGCCAAAGATGTACAAATTTCATCCAGAAAACGAGAAAATAGAGTTGATCTTTCATCCTGTCGCATATACTGTATATGCATACAGTAACCCACAGGCGGGATAGACTATGTTTACATCAGCTCACGCAAATCGTTCACCACTGACTTCTACTTCAGTACGTCGTCGCTCTCATGACGCTGCCGAACAGCCAGCTAACGGGCTGATCAGTGAAATAGTCTATCGAGAAGATCAGCCCATGATGACGCAACTGCTACTGCTTCCTTTATTACAACAGCTTGGTCAGCAGTCGCGCTGGCAGCTCTGGCTGACACCACAGCAGAAGCTGAGTCGCGAATGGGTGCAGTCATCCGGTTTACCGCTATCCAAGGTGATGCAAATCAGTCAGCTCTCCCCTGCTAATACGCTCGAATCAATGGTTCGCTCACTGCGCACGGGAAACTATAGCGTGGTCATTGGCTGGCTGTCGGAAGAACTCACCGTTGAGGAACATGAACGACTGGTTGCCGCTGCAGAAGAAGGTCACGCGATGGGCTTTATCATGCGTCCGGTAAGAAATACCGCTCAGCCTGGCAGACAACATTCCGGGCTAAAAATTCACTCAAACCTGTATCATTAACTGAGTTTAGGATTAATCCTGGAATTTTTTTTGCCCGCGACTGAGATTGGCTTTCATCGCGGGCGTTTTTGTTAAAATGCTTGTCTGATGCGGGTTCGCGACTTTTTTTGCCTCGATTGAAGCCAACCCTATTTGTTAAACATAGTGTACACAACCCTTTTTTTTCATATGCCTGACGGAGTTCACACTTGTAAGTTTCTAACTAAGTTGTAGACTTTACATCGCCAGGGGTGATCGGCTTACGCTGCATGTATCAGCACAGTTAACAACAAGTCACGCCCCGGGTGAAGGATTTAACCGTGAGGTCTTCTGAACCTTCATGGCGAATTTTGGATGATAATGAGGCGCAAAAAATGAAAAAGACAGCTATCGCGATTGCAGTGGCACTGGCTGGCTTCGCTACCGTAGCGCAGGCCGCTCCGAAAGATAACACCTGGTATGCAGGTGGTAAGCTGGGCTGGTCCCAGTATCACGATACCGGTTTCTACGGTAACGGTTTCAAAGGTAACAATGGTCCAGTTCGTAACGATCAGCTGGGTGCTGGTGCGTTCGGTGGTTACCAGGTTAACCCGTACCTCGGTTTCGAAATGGGTTACGACTGGCTGGGCCGCATGGCTTATAAAGGCAGCGTAGACAACGGCGCTTTCAAAGCTCAGGGCGTTCAGCTGACTGCTAAACTGGGTTACCCAATCACTGACGATCTGGACATCTATACCCGTCTGGGCGGCATGGTTTGGCGCGCTGACTCCAAAGGTAACTACGCTTCTACCGGTGTTTCCCGTAGCGAACACGACACTGGCGTATCCCCGGTATTCGCGGGTGGCTTAGAGTGGGCTGTTACTCGTGACATCGCAACCCGTCTGGAATACCAGTGGGTTAACAATATCGGCGACGCAGGCACCGTTGGTACCCGTCCTGATAACGGCATGCTGAGCCTGGGTGTTTCCTACCGTTTCGGTCAGGAAGATGTTGCTCCGGTTGTAGCTCCGGCTCCGGCTCCGGCTCCGGAAGTGACTACCAAGCACTTCACCCTGAAGTCTGACGTTCTGTTCAACTTCAACAAATCTACTCTGAAACCAGAAGGTCAGCAGGCTCTGGATCAGCTGTACACCCAGCTGAGCAACATGGATCCGAAAGACGGTTCCGCAGTTGTTCTGGGCTACACCGACCGTATCGGTTCCGATGCCTACAACCAGCAGCTGTCTGAGAAACGTGCTCAGTCCGTTGTTGATTACCTGGTATCTAAAGGTATCCCGGCCAGCAAAATCTCCGCTCGCGGTATGGGTGAATCCAACCCGGTTACTGGCAACACCTGTGACAACGTGAAAGCACGCGCAGCTCTGATCGACTGCCTGGCGCCGGACCGTCGTGTAGAAATCGAAGTTAAAGGCTACAAAGACGTTGTAACTCAGCCGCAGGCTTAAGTTATCTCGTTAATAAAAAACCCCGCGATGCGGGGTTTTTTTTGCTTCAACTGCTGTCATCAAAGTCAAAGCTGCAGAACGTTGAGGCGCTTATACCCTCGCCCCAATTGCTATTCTTTACCTAGCAGAACCTGCAAATCATGCTTCAGGCTCGACATCTTGCTGGCATACTTCTCTTTATGCTCAGCATCCTCAATCAACTGCACAATGGTTTCCGACAGCGTTTTACCCCGTCTTTGAGCCAGACCGGCGAGGCGTTGCCAGACCATAAACTCCAGATCGATAGACTTTTTACGCGTATGCTGATGCTCCGCGTTAAAATGACGTTTGCGTCGCGCGCGGATCGTCTGCTTCATGCGGTTAACCAGCTCTGGGTTGATATGATGCTCAATCCAGGTATTCACCAGCACGGGTTCATTTTCAAGCGTCAGTAATAGATCGACCGCCGCTTGCGCAGCGCTGGCTTCAATGTAGCGGGTAATAAGCTCACCTTCCCGATGCTTTTTTACCAGATATGTCCATTTCCAGCCGCTTTCGAGATTTTCCAGTTGTTGATATTTCATTGCGATCTCAATGTGACCGTGTAACTCATTTCAGGATATCAGTTTTTTCTCGATGTGCTGAGAATAAATCATCTTTCGTGATGTTGGTAGATGGCCGATCGCCGTGACAATCGCAATCCCCCGTGTGCTCAGACGCCGCATAATGTATAATCGCGCGTTTTACATCTGACTAAAAAACAGCGACTTTGACCATTACGAAACTTACCCGAAACGACCTCGCTCCTGATACGGAAAGTTATCAGGCGCTGTTTGCACAAGCCGACTTAGCTCACGCAGAGGCATCCCTCTCAGGCGAACTGCAACCCCGTTTATTCTATGCCCTGGAGCAGCTTCTGGTCACTCCAGCCATTTCGCCATTTATGCTGGTTAAAATTCCGGAAGAGCCGGAGTACCTGCAATGGCTCGCTAACGAAACTCGTACTTTACATCAACCGCCGGAATCCCTCTGCGGAGTACGCTATCAGATTGATGGCGGAAAAATCTCGCTCTCGCCGGCGCAAACCGCTGAAGATAATTTCGCAAGCGTCGTGCCGGTCGAAGCGGCAGATTGGGTCGAAGCGGAGCAGCTATTTGGCTGCGTGCGCCAGTTTAACGGCGAGATCGCTTTACAACCGGGTCTTGTCCATCGGGCTAATGGCGGCGTACTGATCCTCTCCTTGCGGGCCTTACTGGCTCAGCCTCTGCTATGGATGCGGCTAAAAAATATGGTGGCTCGCCAGCGTTTTGACTGGCTGTCATTTGATGAGTCTCGCCCTCTTCCGGTGAGCATTCCCTCTATGCCTTTGAGCCTGAAAGTGATCCTGGTCGGCGAGCGGGAATCTCTTGCTGATTTTCAGGAGATGGAGCCCGAGCTTTCTGCTCAGGCTATCTACAGCGAATATGAAGATAACCTGCAAATCGCTGATGCAGAGACGCTTAAGCAGTGGTGTCAATGGGTCTGGCAAAATGCCCAGCGGCTCGAACTTCCGGGGCTGTCCGCTACCGCCTGGCCGCTGTTGATTCAGGAAGGCGCTCGCTATACCGGTGACCAGGAAACCTTGCCCCTGTGCATACTGTGGATCGCCCGCCAGCTTCGCGAAGCCACCGCCTTCTGTGAAGGTGACGAGATTAGCGCCGAAGAGATGCAAACCATGCTTGAGCGTCGTCTGTGGCGCGAAGGCTATCTTGCCGAACGCATCCAGGATGAAATCCTGCAGGAGCAAATCCTGATCGAGACGGAAGGCGAATGCGTAGGGCAGATCAACGCCCTCTCAGTCATCGAGTTTCCGGGCCATCCGCGCGCGTTTGGCGAGCCTTCTCGTATCAGCTGCGTTGTGCATATTGGCGACGGTGAATTTATTGATGTTGAGCGCAAGGCGGAACTGGGTGGCAATATTCATGCGAAAGGCATGATGATTATGCAGGCATTCCTGATGTCCGAGCTGGAGCTTGAACAACAGCTCCCCTTCACCGCATCTTTGACCTTCGAGCAGTCATACAGTGAAGTGGATGGCGACAGTGCATCCATGGCCGAACTGTGCGCGCTGATCAGTTCTCTGGCCAATGTGCCGATTAATCAAAGTATCGCCATTACCGGCTCAGTCGATCAGTTTGGTCGCGTACAGCCGGTAGGCGGGCTCAATGAGAAAATTGAAGGCTTCTTTGCTATTTGTCAGCAGCGTGGGCTAACCGGTAAACAAGGCGTCATTATTCCTTCCGCCAACGTTCGTCATCTGAGCCTTGCGCAGGAGCTGCAACAGGCGGTTGCGGATGAACAGTTCTTTATCTGGGCGGTCGATGACGTAACCGAAGCGCTGCCCATTCTGACCCAGTTACTCTGGGACGGCGAAGGACAAACTTTACGGCAAACCATACAGGAGCGGATTGCGCAGGCGACACAGCAAGAGAGTCGTCATCGCTTTCCGTGGCCGCTACGCTGGTTAGGCGGTTCAGGTTCGAACTGATCGGACTTGTTCAGCTTACACGTGTTAGCTATCCTGCGTCCCGAACTCAAAATAAGGCTTACTGAAAACATGGTAGATAAACGCGAATCCTATACAAAAGAAGACCTTCTTGCCTCCGGTCGTGGTGAACTATTTGGCGCGAAAGGCCCTCAACTGCCGGCGCCAAATATGCTGATGATGGACCGCGTCATCAAAATGACCGAAACCGGTGGTAACTATGACAAAGGTTATGTCGAGGCAGAACTCGATATTAACCCGGATCTGTGGTTCTTCGGTTGCCACTTCATTGGTGACCCGGTAATGCCGGGCTGTCTGGGTCTGGATGCCATGTGGCAGCTGGTGGGCTTCTACCTGGGCTGGTTAGGTGGCGAGGGTAAAGGTCGTGCGTTAGGCGTAGGTGAAGTCAAGCTCACCGGCCAGGTACTGCCAACGGCGAAGAAAGTAACCTACCGCATTCATTTCAAACGCGTGATAAATCGTCGTTTGATTATGGGCCTGGCGGATGGTGAAGTGCTGGTTGACGATCGTCTGATCTACACCGCAACCGACCTGAAAGTGGGCCTGTTCCAGGACACTTCCTCATTCTGATATAAGCAGTCACGCTTATAGACGGCGAAGCCCCCGCGCAGCGGAGGCTTCTTTTTAAAGAGACAGTCAGGCAATTTGTACCCTGTCCTCCATGGCCTCTCGCCAGCCTCCCAGCCAATAAGACCTCTGGTTTAAGGTCTGGTAAGGACACATTTCCTTCGACCTTCCGGTAATACCGGCCTGGTACCCACGCTGATGTGCCCGTTCCAGGCGATCTCGTTTTTGTCTCTTCATGCCTCGTTTCCCTCATTCTTTGATCTGGTGGAAAAGAAAACAATGGTCACTAAATACGCAACCACGGTTAACGAATACCGCGAATCGGGGATAGCGTCAATGCGCAAAATTCACGCCATTGTCATATTTGTGAGCTACATGAAACTTCATTTGTACAAAAACTGTGAACCAGCACAAGTAACAATCTGATGAGACAAATAAAAAAGCCGCTGCGATTTTCATTTTCGCTGCGGCTTTTTTTCTTATTAATTTTACTTATGGCAAGCGGTTAATCTCGCTGGCAATCACCGCCGCTTCCTGAGTCCAGGCCTGAGCTAGCGTTTTCACCATCGCATCGTAGCCATCTTCTTGTTGCTTGAGCTCGATATGGAATGGCCGCTTAATCAGCTGTCCCTGATGCTTCAGTAACCACTCACCGCTAACGATAACCCGACCATCGTAACGACCGTGAAAACCGCTGACGGATACGTTTAGGGTATCCTGCTCGCTACCCAGCGGTTGAGAAGCCACGACCCAGCCGGGAAGCTGATTGCTAAGGTTCGCCACCAGCGTCGTTCTTAGCTGCTGATCGAGCGGGCTCGCCCACAGATTGTTATTTGCAATCACATACTGAACATCGGTGGTCTGATAGACCACCCCGTTACCGGCAAGATAATCCGGAATACTGACCTGCTCGACCCAAAGCAAATTTTTGCTCTGGTGTGCGGCGCTTTGCGCGCCGCCCTGAGCCACGGGAAGCTGGTAGTAAGTTTTACTCTCACCGCCGCTGCTGCATGCCGTCAACGCGCATACCGCCGCCGCTATTAGCCATTTCTTCATTATTTCGCTCCCTTCGGCTGCGGATCTTTTTTATCCTTCGCCTCAAATACCAGCGCATTGCTCTTATCATTAAGCGTTTTCAGTACCGGCTGCAGTTCGCGCAGCACCTGGTCAAGACGCTGCATATCCGCAACCATCTTATTGTAAGCCGCGGAGCCAGGCTGGAAGCCCTGCATACTACGATTAAGTTCACGTAGCGTACTCTGCATATCACCCGGCAGCTGCTGCATAGACTGACTTGAGGTGATCTTATTCAGACTGTCGAGCGTCGCCTGTACGTGCTGCATGGTTTTTTCACTTTGCGCCAGCGTACTGGTTGCCTGCTCCAGCAGTGGATTAATTGGCAGATTATTAATCTTATCCAGCGCATCCATCAGGCGCTGCTGGATCTGCGCCAGACCACCGCTTACGGTCGGAATAATCGGATAACCGCCAAATTCCTGCATCTTGCCGCGCGCAGGGGCTTTCGGATAGAAGTCGAGATCGATATACAGCGCGCCGGTCACCAGATTGCCGGTTTTAAGCGAACCGCGCAGCCCGCGATTCATTAGATCATCGATATGCTTACGAATATCAGGATCGGCGCCTAACTGATTGATCAGGCGTTCCGGCTCAATTCGCACTTCTACCGGGATACGGTAATCGTCGTTTATGTTCTGCTTCAGGCCTGGAATAAAGAATGGTACCTTGCCTACGGTCCCAAGACGGATACCGCGGAATTCAACCGGCGCGCCGGGCTGCAGACCGCGAATAGAATCTTTAAAGAACATCACGTAGTCAATGTGTTGAGTGAACACAGAGTCCTGAATGCTGCGTTGATCGTCAAACAGATGATATTCGGTTTTATTCGCCACCGGTTCCCCTAGCGGGAGTCCTTCAGGGATATCAAAGCTGACGCCGCCGCCAAACAGGGTCGACAGCGATCCCATCTCAACGCGCATGCCTGCCGCGGTCAGATCCACCGCAATACCGCTGTCCTTCCAGAAACGCACGTTGTTAGTGACCAGCCGATCGTTAGGCGCGCTAATGAACAGCTGATAGGTGATATTGCGTTTTTGCGCATCGAAGGTGCTGGTTTCCACCGAACCTACACGATAGCCGCGGAAAAGCACCGGGTCGCCGGGTGACAGCTGACCTGCTTTGCTACTTTCCAATAGAATACGAATGCCTTTCGCATCGGGTGAGGCCAGCGGCGGTGAATCCAGCAGCGGATACTGCGCAGGGACAGAGCCTTTGGTCCCCGGCTGCAGTTCGATATAGGCGCCGGACAATAGCGTGCCGAGGCCGCTGATACCTTCACGACCAACCTGCGGCTTAACCACCCAAAAAACCGAATCCTGATGAAGCAGTTTTTCCATGCCAGAATTCAGTCGGGCTTTAACCTCCACGTGAGTCAGGTCGTCCGTCAGCGTTGCGCTTTCAATCACGCCGACGTCAACGCTGCGGCTTTTAATGCGGGTCTTTCCCCCTTCAATGCCTTCGGCGTTGGTTGTGATCAGGGTCACTTCCGGCCCCTGGTGGCTATAGTGATAAAACAGAATCCAGGCGCCAATTAGCGCCGTCACTATCGGGAAGATCCACACCGGTGACCAGTTCTTCACCTTTTGCACCTTCGCTTCTCCGCTCTTATTTTCCATGCTGCAGTCTTTCCTCATGGCTTGAATCTGGCTCACGATCCCACAACAAACGCGGGTCAAAGGTCATGGCCGAAAACATTGTCATCACTACCACCAGCGCAAACATCACCGCCCCTATCGCCGGGTAGATATTCATTAACCCACCTATGCGCACCAGAGCGGAGAGGACTGCGATGACAAACACATCAATCATTGACCAGCGGCCAACAAACTCGACGACTTCATAAATCAGATGCATGCGCTCTGAGTCGCGATCCCCCCTGCCGCTGGCGTTCCAGCAGAGCCAGCCAATGGCGATCATTTTTAAGGTTGGCACCATAATACTGGCGATGAATATCACCATCGCCACTGGATAGGATCCTTCGCTCCACAGCAGGATCACCCCCGCCATAATGGTGGAAGGCATTTTATCGCCAAGCAGATCGGTAATCATGATCGGCAGAATATTGGCGGGCATATAAAGGATTAGCGAAGTCATTAACAGCGCCAGCGTCCACTGCAGGCTGTTTTTACGCCGGGCAGTCCCCTTTGTATGACAGCGCGGACAGACGGCCTCATCAATCGGCAACACCGCTGTACAGCATGAGCATGAACGCAGCCCCTGACGCAGTCCGGACACGCCAACTTTCAGCGGCTGCTTGATAGCCGGCATTGGCGCAATATCATCCCACAGCCAGCGGCGATCTACGCACTGGAACGTCCGCAGCTGTAATACGCAGAACATACACCACGGGACAAAGCTCAGGCCAACGCCAATATCGCCATAGGCCATCAGCTTAACGAAGCTGACCAGTACCCCGGCGAGAAAGATTTCCGCCATTCCCCAGGTTTTAAGATGAAACAGAATACGCGCCAGAAACGCTTTCAGCCCGGATGGCATGCGCACCCGGTTGACCAGCAGGAGTATAGTGACCAGACAAAAAGCCGGCACCAGCTGGACGAAAAGCAAAAAGAACGTGCCGAGGCTGGCATAGTCCTCGGTGAAGAGGACGTTCGGGATTTCCAGCAATTCAATTTCGCTGCTAATCCCCCCGACCTTCATATAGATGAAGGGAAACAAATTGGCCAGCAGCAACATGAACAACGCGACCAGCGCATACGCGGTAGGACGCTGCCGTGGCGCGTCCCATGACGTTGTCAATGTCGTTCCGCAGCGCGGACATGCAGCTTTCTGGCGATGCTCCAGCTGCGGCAAAGCCACCAGCAGATCACATTGTCGGCACAGAATATGCCGCGCAGCATGATGATGATCGCACATGAAAACTCCTCAGCTTATGCGCCGTTTTTTAGCCCTTCAAGATATTCCCAGCGTTCGAAGGCGGCTTCCAGCGCCTGCTCCGCTTCACTCAGCTGCGCCAGTACCTGCTGCGTATGGTCATGCGACTGACCAAAGAAAGAAGGGTCGGCAACCTGCTCCTGCAAATTCTGCAGCTGGGCTTCCAGTTCTTCCAGCTTCTGCGGCAGCTGTTCCAGCTCGCGCTGCAGGTTATAGCTTAGTTTGCTGGCAGCACGTTTGACACTTTCTGCTTTCGGTTGAGCAACTTCAACACTCTTTTTGGAAATCGGCTGCTTACGCGCAAGGTACTGCGCTTGCTGACCGCGGGCGTCATGATAGCCACCAACGTATTGGCCAATTTGCCCTGCGCCTTCAAAGATCCAACACTCTGTTACCGTATTATCGACAAACTGACGGTCGTGGCTAACCAGCATCACGGTTCCCTGATAGCCGTCGACAAGTTCTTCCAGCAGTTCGAGGGTTTCGACATCCAGATCGTTTGTCGGTTCGTCGAGAATCAACAGGTTACTGGGCTTAAGGAACAGACGCGCCAATAGCAGACGGTTGCGCTCGCCGCCCGATAGCGCACGCACCGGCGTCATCGCGCGTTTCGGATGGAACATAAAATCCTGCAGATAGCCCAGGACGTGGCGCGGCTTGCCGTTCACCATCACTTCCTGTTTACCTTCCGCGAGGTTGTCCATCACCGTTTTATCCGGATCAAGTTCCGCGCGGTGCTGGTCGAAGTAGGCCACTTCCAGCTTGGTGCCTACATGAATACGTCCGCTATCCGCCTGCAGCTGACCGAGCATCAGCTTCAGCAGCGTAGTTTTGCCGCAGCCGTTCGGGCCAATCAGCGCAATTTTGTCGCCGCGCTGGATTTGGGCGGTGAAGTCTTTAACCAGCACCTTGCCATCAACCTGGTAGTTGACGTTCTCCATTTCGAACACAATCTTGCCCGAACGCGCAGCCTCTTCCACCTGCATCTTCGCGCTGCCCATCACTTCACGACGCTCGCCGCGTTCGCGACGCATGGCCTTTAACGCCCGCACGCGCCCTTCGTTACGGGTGCGGCGCGCTTTGATCCCCTGTCGGATCCACACTTCTTCCTGCGCCAGCTTGCGATCGAACTCCGCGTTCTGTAGCTCTTCCACGCGCAGCGCTTCTTCTTTATCCAGCAGATACTGATCGTAGTTACCCGGATAGGTCACCAGCTTGCCGCGATCGAGATCGACAATACGCGTCGCCATATTGCGAATGAAGGAACGGTCATGCGAAATAAAGATGATGGTGCCTTTAAACATCTTCAGGAAACCTTCCAGCCAGTCGATGGTTTCAATATCGAGGTGGTTGGTCGGTTCATCGAGCAGCAGCACCCGCGGCCCGCTGACCAGCGCGCGACCGAGGGCCGCTTTACGCAGCCAGCCGCCGGAGAGCGATGATAGCTCGGCGTTAGGATCCAGATTCAGCTGTTCCAGCACTTCATTAATACGACTGTCGAGCTGCCACAGCCCTAAATTGTCCAGCTGTTCCTGCAGACGCGCCAGCTCATTGAGATTCTTGTCGCTCGGATCGGTCATCACCAGCTGCGAAACATCGTGATAACCCTTGAGGTATGCTGCTTGCTCAGCAATCCCTTCCGCCACAAAGTCATACACGGTTCCGGTGACGTCACGCGGCGGATCTTGCTGCAAACGCGCCACAACCAGATCCAGCTCATAGATAATGCGCCCATCATCAAGACCTTGTTCTCGGTTGAGGATCTTCATCAGGGTCGATTTACCCGCGCCGTTGCGCCCCACCAGGCAGACACGTTCGTTATCTTCGATATGCAGTTCAGCATTATCCAGCAGCGGCGCATCGCTGAAAGAGAGCCAGGCGCCGTGCATACTAATTAAAGACATTCTTTATTCCTTTCAGGCTGCGGTAATCAGCCAGCAGTTGTGAATCTGACGGTTGCGGGCAAAGTCCTGAGACAGCGTTTTTTGCGTAATCTCCTGTGCCTTCAGGCCCAGCTGCGCCAGCCCGTCATGATCCATACGGAAACTGCGTTTGTTGTTTGAGAACATAATCGTGCCGCCTTTACGCAGCAGACGTTTTAAATCGGTCATCAGGCGCAAATGGTCGCGCTGAACGTCAAAGGCGTCATCCATACGCTTCGAGTTGGAGAAGGTGGGCGGATCGATAAAGATCAGGTCGAACTGTTCGGTCGTCTCCCGCAGCCAGCCCAGCACATCGGCCTGCATCAGGCGATGCGCGCGACCGGTTAAACCATTGAGGCGCAGGTTACGCTCAGCCCATTCGAGGTAGGTACGCGACATATCAACCGTGGTCGTGGATCGCGCGCCGCCAAGGCCGGCGTGAACGCTGGCGCTGCCGGTATAGGAGAACAGATTGAGGAAGTCTTTACCTTTACTCATCTGCCCCAGCATGCGGCGAGCGATACGGTGGTCGAGGAACAGCCCGGTATCCAGATAGTCGGTCAGATTAACCCACAGACGCGCGTTATACTCCTGCACCTCAATGAATTCACCTTTTTCGCCCATTTTCTGGTACTGATTTTTACCTTTCTGCCGCTCGCGGGTTTTCAACACCAGCTTATTCGGCGCAATCCCAAGCACGGCAATGGTGGCAGCAATAATATCGAACAGACGCTGACGGGCTTTATGCGCGTCAACGGTTTTCGGCGGCGCATACTCCTGCACCACAACCCAATCGGCGTAACGGTCAATAGCGACGTTGTATTCCGGGAGGTCGGCATCATACAGGCGATAGCATTCAATACCCTCCTGGCGCGCCCACTTCTCATATTTTTTCAGGTTTTTACGCAGGCGGTTGGCGAAATCTTCCGCCAGCATCGCGGTTTTGCCGCCTTCGTTTTCCGCAAGGTGGTAATTCTTCTGTACACAGTCGAGCGGGCCGTTTTTCGCTTTGAACTGCTTATCGGCGCGCAGCTGCAGGCAGCTCAGCAGATCCGGCGAGGCGCTAAACAGCGACAGGTTCCAGCCGCCAAACTGGTTTTTCATAATCCGCCCCAGCAGGCTATGCAGGGCAATCAGCGCCGGCTCGCTCTCCAGACGCTCGCCGTATGGAGGGTTGCTAATCACTGTCCCGTAAGGGCCCTTCGGCAACGGGTTGCTCAGCTGGGCGACATCTTTCACTTCGAAGGTAACCAGCTCGCCAATACCGGCACGGCGGGCGTTACGCTGCGCGCGTTCGATAACCCGGGCGTCAACGTCGGAACCGTAAAAGCGCGACTCATACGCCGCCAGCCCCTGACGGGCGCGGGTTTGCGCTTCGGACTTCACCTCTTTCCAGATAGCATCATCATGCTGCGCCCAGCCGCCGAAACCCCAATGGCCGCGGTGTAAACCCGGCGCCCGATCGGTCGCCAGCATCGCCGCTTCAATCAACAGCGTACCGGAACCGCACATGGGATCGAGCAGCGGCGTACCGGTAGCCCAGCCGGAACGCATCACTATCGCCGCGGCCAGGTTTTCTTTGATTGGCGCCATACCGGTACCGTCGCGGTAGCCGCGCAGGTGCAGGCCCTCGCCGCTGAGATCCAGAGATATATGAGCGGTCTCTTTATTCAACCAGACGTTAATGCGCAGATCGGGGTTTTCGCGATCGACGTTGGGACGCGGCAAATTCTTACGCGTAAAGCTGTCGACGATGGCATCTTTAACCTTCAGCGCCCCATACTGGCTGTTGCGGATCTCTTCGTTCAGCCCGCTAAAATGCACGGCAAAAGTGGCATCCTGGCTGAAAATCTCCGTCCATGGAATGGCCTGCACGCCAAGATACAGATCCAGGTCGCTGTATACGCTGCACTGCCCCAGCGGCAGCATAATCCGCGAAGCCAGTCGGCTCCACATCAGGCTTTGATACAGCAGTCGCGTATCTCCCTGAAAATGGACCCCGCCCTGGACCAACTGGCAGTCCACCGCGCCCAGCCCTTCCAGTTCAGTTTTTAACAGCTCTTCCAGCCCACGAGCCGTACTGGCAAACAGAGAATTCATATCGTCACTTTTACTAAAAGAAAATTGGTGCGCATTATAGCCAATATGCGCCCCATGTCATAAAGTTAAAGGCTTATTTTTAAAGCCAGGGGCAGCGTATGGTAACCCTTTCGCGACTTTTTATTCATCCCGTCAAATCGATGCGGGGAATTGGCCTGAGCCACGCTTATGCAGACATCAGCGGGCTGGCCTTCGATCGTATATTTATGGTGACGGAAACCGATGGCACCTTTATCACCGCTCGTCAGTTCCCGCAAATGGTCAAGTTTACTCCCGCGCCGCTCCATGATGGTCTGCATCTGACCGCTCCGGACGGCAGTAGCGCGATCGTGCGCTTCAGCGATTTCTCCGTGCAGCAGGAGCCGACCGAAGTCTGGGGCAACCATTTTACCGCCCTGATTGCCCCGGCCGGGGTGAACCAGTGGCTAAGCGGTTTTTTCAACCGCAGCGTTCAGCTGCGCTGGCTGGGGCCAGAGCTTAGCCGTCGGGTAAAACGTCACGATGCCGTCCCCCTCTCCTTTGCCGACGGCTTTCCCTATCTGCTGGCCAATGAGGCCTCGCTGCGGGACCTGCAAAATCGCTGTCCGGCCAGCGTAAGCATAGAACAATTTCGCCCGAATCTGCTGGTGACCGGCGCGGCCGCCTGGGAGGAAGATACCTGGAAAGTGGTGCGTATTGGCGAGGTCGTTTTTGATGTCGCGAAACCCTGCAGCCGCTGCGTGTTGACAACCGTCAGCGCGGAACGTGGGCAAAAGCACCCTGGCGGTGAGCCATTAACCACCCTACAGGGATTCCGCACGGCGCTGGATAATGGCGATGTTGATTTTGGCCAGAATTTGATCGCGCGAAATAGCGGCACGATCCGCGTCGGCGATGAGTTAGAAGTGCTGGCCCGCGGCCCGGCGAAGGCCTACGGCGCCGGGGAAAGCGACAATTCGCTGGCGCCTGAGACTCAGCAGAACGCAACGGTGGAAATTGAGTGGCAGGGACTGAGCTTTACCGGTAATAATCAGCAGATCTTGCTGGAGCAGCTGGAACAGCAGGGAATTCGCATTCCTTACTCCTGCCGGGCAGGGATTTGCGGCAGCTGTCGCATCCGTCTGGAAGAAGGGGAAGTCAGCGCGCTGAAGAAAAATGCGGTCGCCGCCGATGGCACCATTTTGTGCTGCAGCTGCGTACCGAAAACCGCGGTAAGGCTGGCGCCTTAAACCGCCTGGCCCAGGCTGTAGCTGGCGACGGCGGTCGCTGGCTGCAGTCGGTCGTTCATAATTTTAATCACGTCCCCCAACTGCATCACTCGCCCCGCAAGCGTCAGTCCCGGCTGCGCTAGCAGGCACAGCGCAGCGTTTTCGCCGGGCTCAACCACCAGCAGATTAACCTGCTGACCGGTATCGCTCAGCCATGCGCTAGCGGCATCACCGGTACCGGGCTGCCAGCTCTGTTGATGAGTAGTGAAATGCCAGCTTTTCGGCATCTGCGGCTTAAGGAAACGAATGGCGACCAGCGCATTGAGCACTAATTCAGCGCGCTGTTCTTTGGATAATTCAAGGTCGCGGCATTTTTCTTCAAATGAAAAATAGAGTGCGGCGTCATCAACGCAAAATCCGGAAGGGGCGAAGGCATCTGGCGTCAGCATCCGGCGGGGAAAACGGGATCGGAATAACATACCATTAGCCAGATCGAGCATCATGCGGTCATGCTCTTCATCGTAATACCAGCGCCAGTTATCGTCAGGTTTAATCCGCATTTCTACCCCCGTCCTCTTTCACATCCATCTGCAATAAACAGCAAAACTGCTACAGAATATTTCAAAAATTAAGAAAAGACTAAAATGTCTAAATAAGCAACAATGAAGGAATATAAAACAACCAGGGCTATAAATAAAGCCCTGGTGGAGTATCAGAAGGGGAAAAGATTAGATATGGGTAACAATTTCTTTAATCAGCGGCGGACCTTTAAAAATAAATCCGGAATAAATCTGCACCAGAGTCGCACCGGCGGCTATCTTTTCACGAGCGGCAATCACTGAGTCAATACCGCCGACGCCGATAATTGGCAGACGGCCATTTAATTCCTCAGATAGCATACGGATGATTTCGGTACTTTTCAGCTGCAGCGGACGCCCGCTAAGCCCACCGGTTTCATCGCAATGTTTCATTCCCTGCACCAGTGAACGATCCAAAGTGGTATTGGTGGCAATGACCCCATCGATATTATGTCGGACTAAACTGTCCGCAACCTGGATCAATTCCTCGACGGAAAGATCCGGAGCGATCTTTACTGCCAGCGGAACATATTTTTGATGTTTTTCCTGGAGTTCACGCTGCTTATTTTTAATACCAGAGAGCAGATCGTCGAGAGCTTCTCCGTATTGTAACGTACGCAAGCCCGGGGTATTCGGCGAGGAGATATTAATGGCGATATATCCGGCGTAAGCGTAGATTTTTTCCATACAAATCAGGTAATCATCTTTGCCTTGCTCTACCGGGGTATCTTTATTCTTACCGATATTA
This sequence comes from Klebsiella sp. HMSC09D12, assembly GCF_001808475.1. Classification (NCBI taxonomy): domain Bacteria; kingdom Pseudomonadati; phylum Pseudomonadota; class Gammaproteobacteria; order Enterobacterales; family Enterobacteriaceae; genus Klebsiella; species Klebsiella sp. HMSC09D12. The sequence continues at coordinate 22,488 of NZ_KV793484.1, forward strand.
ATCCCCAGAATGCCGTCAAAATGCGCTTTTTTTACGTTCTCTACCAGGTTATCCACGCCATGGTTATTAAAGCCCATGCGGTTGATCAAACCTTCGGCATCAACCAGGCGGAAGATCCTTGGCTTATCGTTGCCCGGCTGCGGACGAGGCGTTACGGTACCAATTTCAATGGAACCAAAGCCCATTGCGCCAAGGGCATCGATGCATTCGCCGTTTTTGTCCAGCCCGGCGGCCAGGCCCAGCGGGTTCTTGAATGTGAGTCCCATGCAGGTCACCGGCTTAGCCGGCACCTTCTGGCGAACCAACATTTCCAGCGGGGTACCCGAAACACGGCGTAATTGTTGAAAAGTGACTTCATGAGCGCGCTCAGGATCGAGCTGAAAAAGGGCTTTACGAACGAAGGGGTAGTACATGAACTCTCCTGGATTCCCGGTGTGCAAACCGGGGGCGTATTATGTGCGATCCACCCCGGAAAGGGAATTGACCTACGACAAAAAATCTTATCTCCGACGCAAACGTTTACTTTTACCCCTTCGTTATGCGCTTTCTGACAATCCAACGCCGGATAAATCATTTAGGGAAAGATAAGCGCTCTGTCACACTGCGGCTAAATGTTATCAATTATAGATAAATGAAAATATTTGGTTATAAGGAGAGAATATGCGAGTCATAACACTTGCGGGTAGCCCGCGTTACCCTTCCCGCTCCAGCGCGCTCCTGGAATACGCCAGAGAGACCCTCTCCGCGGCGGATATCGAGGTTTGCCACTGGCACCTGCAGAATTTTGCCCCGGAAGACCTGCTCTATGCTCGCTTCGATAACCCCGCTCTTCACGCGCTTAATGAACAGCTTGCCGGCGCGGACGGGCTGATTATTGCCACGCCGGTCTATAAGGCTTCTTTTTCAGGCGCACTCAAGACGCTGCTTGATCTGCTGCCGGAACGCGCGCTGGAAGGCAAAATCGTTCTGCCGCTGGCTACCGGCGGGACCATCGCGCATATGCTGGCGGTGGATTACGCCTTAAAACCGGTACTCAATGCGCTGAAAGCTCAGGAGATCCTCCACGGCGTTTTTGCTGACGATAGCCAGGTCACGGATTATCAGCATAAACCGCAGTTTACGCCGAATCTGCAGGGTCGCCTCGACCTGGCGCTGGAAACTTTCTGGCAGGCGCTGCATCGCCCCAGCAGCCGCGCGCCGGCGCTGAAAACCTTACAGCGGGTTGAGCATGTTTAACGACCAGCGTATTACCCTTAACAGGGCAATACGCTAGCGAATAAGGAATACTCCATGGCGACGCTTTCGCAAAAATTTCTCATCCGCATAGCTCCCTGGCTTTTACCGGTGGGCAGCGTGATTATTTGGCAATTCGCCTCCTCCATCGGCTGGCTTTCCACCCGGATTTTACCGTCGCCGGAAGGCGTGCTCAAAGCCTTCTGGACGCTCTCCGCCAGCGGCGAACTATGGCAGCATCTGGCCATTAGCTCGTGGCGGGCACTTATTGGTTTCAGTATTGGTGGCTCCATTGGTCTGGTTCTCGGGCTTATCAGCGGCCTCTCGCGCTGGGGAGAACGCCTGCTGGATACCTCTATTCAGATGCTACGTAACGTGCCGCACCTCGCCCTGATTCCACTGGTCATTTTATGGTTTGGCATTGATGAAAGCGCCAAAATTTTCCTCGTGGCGCTGGGGACGATGTTCCCGATTTATATCAACACCTGGCACGGCATCCGCAACATTGACCGAGGACTGGTAGAGATGGCTCGCAGCTATGGCTTATCGGGCTTTGCGCTGTTCCGTCACGTGATCCTGCCCGGCGCCCTGCCCTCAATTATGGTCGGTATCCGCTTTGCGCTCGGCCTGATGTGGTTAACGCTGATTGTTGCGGAAACCATTTCTGCTAACGCCGGTATTGGCTATCTGGCAATGAACGCTCGCGAATTTCTGCAGACCGATGTCGTAGTCGTCGCCATTATTCTTTACGCTATTCTCGGCAAACTGGCCGACTTCAGCGCACAGCTCCTTGAACGCGTCTGGCTGCGCTGGAATCCGGCTTATCACCTTCAGGAGGCCAGCGCATGACAACCGCGCGTCTTAATCCCGGAATTCCGCTGCTGTTAAACGGCGTAAGCAAGCGTTACGGCAGCAAGACGATTCTGAATGAACTCGATCTGCATATCCCCACCGGGCAATTCGTCGCGGTGGTCGGTCGCAGCGGCGGCGGTAAAAGTACGCTGCTGCGGCTGCTGGCTGGGCTGGAAAAGCCCAACGGCGGCCAGCTGCTGGCGGGCTCGACGCCGCTGGCACAAATCCAGGACGATACCCGGATGATGTTCCAGGATGCCCGCCTGCTGCCGTGGAAAACGGTGATCGACAACGTCGGACTGGGGCTGAAAGGCCAGTGGCGTGAGGCGGCGCTTAAGGCCCTGGCGAGCGTTGGCCTTGAAGACCGCGCCGGTGAATGGCCTGCAGCGCTTTCCGGCGGGCAAAAGCAGCGCGTAGCGCTGGCACGTGCGTTAATTCATCGTCCTGGATTATTGCTGCTTGATGAGCCGCTCGGCGCACTCGACGCGCTGACTCGTCTGGAAATGCAGGATCTGATCGTTTCTCTGTGGCAGGATCATGGCTTTACCGTCCTGCTGGTCACCCACGACGTCAGCGAGGCGGTGGCGATGGCCGATCGCGTATTGCTGATAGAAGAGGGAAAAATAGGTCTGGATCTGCTGGTGGACATCCCCCGTCCGCGGCGCACCGGCTCGGCGAAGCTGGCCGAACTGGAAGCGGAAGTGCTGCATCGGGTGATGCAGCGCGGCAAGAATGAATCCTCACCACGCTTAGTGAGTCACGGTTAATGACTGCGGCGTTCCCCCGCTCGCGCAGCGCGAGCGGGGCGACAGGTTTGGACTCGCGCTGGCGTTATGCCAGCGCTTTACTGATTTTCTCGAACAGATCCCCGGAAAGATTCTCCAGACCTTTCAGCTGCTCAAGCGCCCCGCGCATCAGCGCCTGACGCTTGTTATCATAGCGTTTCAGACGAATCAGCGGTTCAATCAGACGCGACGCAACCTGTGGATTACGGCTGTTCAGTTCAGTGAGCATTTCCACCAGGAACTGATAGCCGCTGCCGTCTTCGGCATGGAACGCCGCCGGGTTGCTGCCGGCAAAAGCGCCGATTAGAGAACGGACGCGGTTCGGGTTACTCATGCTGAACGAACGATGATTCAGCAGGCCGCGAACCGTCTGCAGGACGTTATCGGCCGGGCTAGTTGACTGCAGGATAAACCATTTATCCATCACCAGGCCGTCCTGATGCCATTTATCATCATACTCCTGCATCAATGCATCACGGCACGGCAGCTGGGCAGCGACTGCCGCCGCCAGCGCCGCCAGCGCGTCGGTCATGTTGTCCGCATGGTGATACTGCGCGCTAACCAGTTTATCCGCCAGCTCCGCGTCGCCAAACGCCAGATAGCGCAGGCAGGTGTTACGCAGAGAACGCTTGCCGATATCGGCATGCTCAACGCGGTAGCTGTCAAGCTTGTTGGCGTTGTAAATCACCAGGAACTCGTCTGCCAGCTCTTTCGCCAGCGTACGGGTCAGCGCTTCACGCACCGCGGCGATAGCTAGCGGATCGATAATAGCAAACAGCTCAGCAATTTCATTCGCCGAAGGCAGCGTCAGGATCTCCGCCGCCAGCGCCGGATCGATCTTCTCATCCAGCAGGATGGCGCGGAAAGCATCGGCTACGTGGATCGGCAGCGACAGCGGTTGCCCCTGCTGGTGGCGGTTAACGTTGAGTTTGATATAGGTTGCCAGCAGGCTCTGCGCCGCGTCCCAGCGGGAAAAATCATTACGCGCGTGGCGCATCAGGAAAGTCAGCTGCTGATCGCTCCATTTGTACTCCAGCTTCACCGGGGCAGAGAACTCGCATAGCAGCGCCGGTACCGGCTGGAAGTAGACATTATCGAAAACAAAAGTCTGCTCCGCCTGGGTCACGTTCAGCACATGATGCACCGGGTGACCGCCCTTCTGCAGCGGGATGACTTTGCCTTCGTTGTCGTAGAGTTCGATATCGAACGGAATATGCAACGGCAGCTTCTCAGCCTGCTCAGCGGTCGGCGGCGTGCGCTGGCTGATGGTCAGCGTGTACTGCTCCGTTTCTGGATTGTAGTCATCATGGACGGTAACGATCGGCGTCCCGGACTGACTATACCAGCGGCGGAAGTGGGATAGATCAACGTTCGAAGCGTCTTCCATCGCCTGGACAAAATCATCGCAGGTCGCGGCGCTGCCGTCATGGCGTTCAAAGTACAGCTGCATTCCTTTCTGGAAATTCTCTTCGCCCAGCAGCGTATGTAGCATGCGGATCACCTCAGCGCCCTTCTCATACACCGTCAGGGTGTAGAAGTTGTTCATCTCGATAACCTTATCCGGCCGAATCGGATGCGCCATCGGGCTGGCATCTTCGGCGAACTGCAGACCGCGCATAGTACGCACGTTATTGATGCGGTTGACCGCACGTGAGCCGAGATCGGAACTGAACTCCTGATCGCGGAAAACGGTCAGGCCTTCTTTCAGGCTGAGCTGGAACCAGTCGCGACAGGTTACGCGGTTACCCGTCCAGTTATGGAAATATTCGTGGCCAATGACGCGCTCGATATCCAGATAGTCTTTATCGGTCGCGGTATCGGTGCGCGCCAGCACGTATTTAGAGTTAAAGACGTTAAGCCCTTTGTTCTCCATGGCGCCCATGTTGAAGAAGTCAACGGCGACAATCATATAGATATCAAGATCGTACTCGAGGCCAAAGCGGGTTTCGTCCCACTTCATTGAGTTTTGCAGCGAAGTCATCGCCCATGGAGCGCGATCGAGGTTGCCGCGGTCTACATACAGCTCCAGCGCAACCTCACGTCCCGAACGAGTTTTGAAAGTATCGCGCAGGACGTCGAAATCACCGGCCACCAGCGCAAACAGGTAGCACGGTTTGGGGAACGGATCCTGCCACTGAACCCAGTGGCGACCATTCTCCAGCTCCCCCTGGGCTACGCGGTTACCGTTGGAAAGCAGGAACGGGTATTTGGCTTTGTCGGCGATAATTTTGGTAGTGAAGCGCGCCAGCACGTCCGGACGGTCAAGGTACCAGGTAATATGGCGAAAACCTTCCGCTTCGCATTGGGTACACAGCGCTTCGCCGGACTGATACAGCCCTTCCAGCGCGGTATTAGCCGCCGGGCTGATTTCGTTGACGATAGTGAGGGTGAAATGTTCCGGCAATCCGCCGATCGCCAGCTGGTTATTTTCTTCCTTATAGTCGCTCCACGGCTGACCATTAACCAGCAGAGAAACCAACGTCAGGTCTTCGCCATCCAGACGCAATGGCACATCAGACGCAGCCGCGTGGCGGGAGACCTTGCTCTCAGCCGTAACAACGGTTTTCGCGGCATCCAGGTCAAAGGTCAAATCGATATCGCTAATCAGATACTCCGGCGCACGATAGTCGTGGCGGTATTTGGCTTGGGGCTGTTGTGTCATAAAAAACCTTTAGCATGTCCTGTAAAGTGTCGACTCAGTCTATTCCTGTTGCACAAATCTCGCTATGCAGAATCTTCATCTTTTCAATGCTAAACATGAAAATTGCTACATTCTGATAACACCAGAGGCACGAAATGCGCTCGACCAGGCGCAAAGCTTGTGGTGTGATGCGTGTTCAATATATTAAACTAGGCCTCGCAAATGACCGTTAGCGTCGCCATCAGCCGTCGCCGCGGGACAGAGTCGGGTATTACAGGTATACTCCGCCTCCTTTTACCACTTTGGTTTTGATGGAAACGCTCCAGTGAGAGGATGCTACTGCGCACCATGACCCAATTCACTTCTCCTGTACTGCATTCGCTGCTTGATACGGATGCCTACAAGCTGCATATGCAGCAGGCTGTCTTCCACCGCTACAATGATGTACAGGTTGCGGCGGAGTTCCGCTGCCGCGGGGACGATCTGCTCGGCATCTACGCCGATGCGATTCGCGAGCAGGTTGAGACGATGCGCGACCTGAGGCTGCAGGACGATGAATATCACTGGTTGTCGAGCCTGCCCTTCTTTGCGCCAGATTATCTCGACTGGCTACGCGGCTTCCGCTACGATCCGCGCCAGGTTACCGTCACTAATGACAACGGTAAGCTGAATATTCGCCTGTCCGGGCCATGGCTTGAAGTCATCATGTGGGAGGTTCCGCTGCTGGCGGTGATAAGCGAGCTGGTGCACCACTACCGCTCGCCGGAAATCACCGTGACGACAGCGCTGAATACCCTTGAGCATAAGCTGTCCGACTTTAACCGTCTCACCGCTGATGTCGATATGTCCGGCTTCCGCCTGATGGATTTCGGTACTCGCCGCCGCTTCTCACGCGAGGTGCAGCAGGCCATTGTTCAGCGTCTGCAGCAGGAGCCGTGGTTCACCGGCACCAGCAACTACGATCTGGCGCGTCGGCTTAACCTGACGCCAATGGGAACCCAGGCGCACGAATGGTTCCAGGCGCACCAGCAGATCAGCCCGAACCTGGCCAGCAGCCAGCGCGCGGCCCTCGCGGCCTGGCTGGAAGAGTATCCCGATCGGTTAGGTATCGCACTGACTGACTGCATCACGATGGACGCTTTCCTGCGCGATTTCGGGCCGGAATTTGCAACCCGCTATCAGGGGCTGCGCCACGACTCCGGCGACCCGGTAGAATGGGGCGAGAAGGCTATTGCCCATTACAAGAAGCTGGGCATCGATCCGCTGAGCAAAGTGCTGGTATTTTCTGATAATCTCGACCTGGCGAAAGCGGTCGATCTTTATCGCCACTTCTCCTCACGGGTCAATCTGAGCTTCGGTATCGGCACACGTTTAACCTGCGATATTCCCCAGGTTAAGCCGCTGAATATTGTTATTAAGCTGGTGGAGTGCAACGGCAAGCCGGTAGCGAAACTTTCCGATAGCCCGGGTAAAACGATTTGCCACGATAAAGCCTTCGTGCGCGCCCTGCGTAAAGCCTTCGATCTGCCGCCGGTCAAAAAAGCCAGCTAACACTGTGCGAAAAAATGCGTCCGTAAAACCGGACGCATTTTTATTATCATCCCCCTTTCCGTTCAGAAAAGTGTTTCATATTCACCGCCCTGTTTTCATTGCGAAATGCCCTGCGCGGGATAAAGGCAATGCTCAAAACTCTCTTAATATCAGGCTCTCCCGTCGTAAAGGAGACAATCTCCTTATTTATTTCCTAAAACACCCCTTTCTTGCGCGAAATCTACTTGTCTGATGGAAGATGACAGGTAACATAGATATCCCCCTGTCGAAGGGGTATACAGATTTTTCTATTGGACTAACAAGAGAGACTATTATGAGCGTTGTGCCTGTAGCCGACGTACTCCAGGGCCGCGTTGCCGTTGACAGCGAAGTCACCGTGCGCGGATGGGTGCGTACCCGCCGAGATTCTAAAGCTGGCTTTTCTTTCCTCGCCGTCTATGACGGTTCCTGCTTTGATCCTGTACAGGCCGTTATTAGTAATTCTCTTCCCAATTACAATCAGGAAGTGCTGCGCCTGACCACCGGCTGTTCAGTCATCGTGACCGGTAAAGTCGTGGAATCCCAGGGTCAGGGCCAGAGCTTTGAGATTCAGGCCAGTCATGTTGAAGTAAGCGGCTGGGTAGACGATCCGGAAACTTATCCGATGGCGGCTAAACGCCATAGCATTGAATACCTGCGTGAAGTTGCCCACCTGCGCCCGCGCACCAACCTGATTGGCGCCGTGGCGCGCGTTCGCCATACCCTGGCGCAGGCGCTGCACCGCTTCTTTGACGAACAGGGTTTCTTCTGGGTTTCTACCCCGCTGATTACCGCTTCCGATACCGAAGGCGCGGGCGAGATGTTCCGCGTTTCCACGTTGGATCTGGAAAACCTGCCGCGCAACGATCAGGGCAAAGTCGATTTCGATAAGGACTTCTTTGGTAAAGAGTCATTCCTGACCGTTTCTGGCCAGCTGAACGGCGAAACCTACGCCTGCGCGCTATCCAAAATCTACACCTTCGGCCCAACCTTCCGTGCGGAAAACTCCAACACCACCCGCCACCTGGCAGAGTTCTGGATGCTGGAGCCGGAAGTCGCCTTTGCTAATCTGAACGATGTGGCAGGTCTGGCGGAAGCGATGCTGAAGTACGTTTTCAAAGCCGTTCTGGAAGAGCGGGCAGATGACATGCAGTTCTTTGCCGAACGCGTTGATAAAGATGCGATCGATCGTCTGCAACGTTTCGTTTCCGCGGATTTCGCTCAGGTGGATTATACTGACGCGGTCACCATTCTGGAAAATTGCGGTAAGCAGTTCGAAAACCCGGTGTACTGGGGCGTGGATCTCTCCTCCGAGCACGAACGCTATCTGGCGGAAGAGCATTTTAAAGCGCCGGTAGTCGTAAAAAACTACCCGAAAGAGATCAAGGCGTTCTATATGCGCCTTAACGAAGACGGGAAGACCGTCGCCGCAATGGACGTTCTGGCGCCGGGTATCGGTGAAATTATCGGCGGCTCCCAGCGTGAAGAACGCCTGGACGTACTTGACGCGCGCATGGCGGAAATGGGTCTTAATAAAGAAGACTACTGGTGGTACCGCGACCTGCGCCGTTACGGCACCGTGCCGCACTCCGGTTTTGGTCTGGGCTTCGAGCGTCTGATTGCCTACGTGACCGGCGTACAGAACGTTCGTGACGTGATTCCGTTCCCGCGCACTCCACGTAACGCCACATTCTGATTTTTTTGTTATCTCACGCAAAGGTCGGCGCAAGCCGGCCTTTTTTTATGTCAATTTACGTTAACGAATTTCAGGAAATTTAAACATCAACCCGCGAAATTCATAAATATGTTACGCACTATTTCGCTCATACCTGAAGTTACAAATCGCACTTAATGCCCAAAAATCGTCAAACCTGCTGATTATATTGCTCACTATTTAATCAACCACCGCACATCTTGCAACGACAAGATCTGAATAAAAAAAAAGCAAAAAGCAGCTGTAAAATGCACAACCCCTCTGTTATCTAAATTAATCATAATTAATTCATATAGATATATAAAGAGAGCTGATTTTGTCAGCGAACAGGGACGGAATGTTGATAGAGTTCACAAAGTTCCCAAAAATACACATTTAGTTACATAGAATTTCCTTTTGTTACTCATATGAGATATTGGTAGCATTTTCAGGCTAGCGAAACGTTGTTCTGAATGGAAAGATGCCTCCAGACACCAAACTATCATCAATAGTTCCGTAAATTTTTATTGACGAAACGTATTGGCGGCAGTGGCAAGTGTTCATAAAAAAATATAAATGAGGGTAATAAATAATGATGAAGCGCAAAATTCTGGCAGCGGTAATTCCTGCCCTGCTGGTAGCCGGTGCAGCTAACGCTGCAGAAATCTATAACAAAAACGGCAACAAACTCGACTTTTACGGAAAAATGGTTGGCGAGCACGTCTGGACCACTAACGGTGACACCAGCAGCGACGACACCACCTACGCCCGTATCGGCCTGAAAGGCGAAACCCAGATCAACGATCAGCTGACCGGTTACGGCCAGTGGGAATACAACATGGATGCGTCCAACGTTGAAGGCTCCCAGACCACGAAAACCCGTCTGGCTTTCGCTGGCTTAAAAGCCGGTGAATACGGTTCATTCGACTACGGTCGTAACTACGGCGCCATCTACGACGTTGAAGCGGCGACCGATATGCTGGTTGAATGGGGCGGCGACGGCTGGACCAACACCGACAACTTCATGACCGCGCGTACCAACGGCGTTGCGACCTACCGTAACTCTGATTTCTTCGGTCTGGTTGATGGCCTGAGCTTTGCGCTGCAGTACCAGGGTAAAAACAAAGAACGCGCTGTGAAGAAACAAAACGGCGACGGCTTCAGCACCGCGGCTACCTACGCGTTTGACAACGGTGTAGCGCTGTCCGCTGGTTATGCTAACTCCAGCCGCAGCGGCGACCAGAAAGCAGACCGTCAGGGCGAAAAAGCTGAAGCATGGGCAACCTCCGCTAAGTATGATGCGAACAACATCTACGCTGCAGTCATGTACTCTCAGACCTACAACATGACTCCGGAAAACGAAGGCAACTATTTCGCTAACAAAACTCAGAACTTTGAAGCCGTTGTTCAGTATCAGTTCGACTTCGGCCTGCGTCCGTCCATCGGCTACGTACAGACTAAAGGTAAAGACCTGCGCTCCCGCGCTGGCTTCTCCGGCGGCGATGCTGACCTGGTTAAATACGTCGAAGTGGGTACCTGGTACTACTTCAACAAAAACATGAACGTCTACGCTGCGTATAAATTCAACCAGCTGGACGACAACGACTACACCCGTGCTGCGAAAGTCGCGACCGACGATCAGGCAGCGGTTGGTATCGTTTACCAGTTCTAATTTGCAGTACACCCCTTCGTGATATGCCTAAAAAGCAGGACTTCGGTCCTGCTTTTCTGCGTTCCTGAGAGGAAGATCGTAACTTTTAAAAACCTTCTCGCTTTTTGTCGCAAACGGTTGGCAATTAACATAACTCCCGTTAACCTGATAGCGGATTTCCCTTCAGTAATCACAATGGAACCTCGTCATGTTTGAGAACATTACCGCCGCCCCTGCCGACCCAATTCTGGGCCTGGCCGATCTGTTTCGTGCCGATGACCGCCCAACAAAAATTAATCTTGGAATTGGTGTTTATAAAGATGAAACGGGTAAAACACCGGTCCTGACTAGCGTGAAGAAAGCAGAACAGTATCTGCTGGAAAATGAAACCACCAAAAATTACCTGGGTATTGATGGTATTCCAGAGTTTGGTCGCTGCACTCAGGAGCTGCTGTTTGGGAAAGGCAGCGCGATTATCAATGATAAACGCGCTCGTACCGCCCAGACTCCCGGTGGTACAGGCGGCCTGCGCGTCGCCGCTGATTTTCTGGCGAAGAATACCGACGTTAAACGTATTTGGGTGAGCAACCCAAGCTGGCCGAACCATAAAAGCGTATTCAATTCAGCCGGACTCGACGTTCGCGAATATACCTACTACGATGCCGCAAACCACAAACTCGACTTCGATGGACTGCTGGCCAGCCTGAACGAAGCGCAGGCCGGTGACGTGGTTCTGTTCCACGGCTGCTGCCACAACCCAACCGGTATCGATCCAACGCTGGAACAGTGGCAACAGCTGGCGCAGCTCTCCGTAGAGAAAGGCTGGCTGCCGCTGTTTGACTTTGCCTACCAGGGCTTTGCCCGGGGCCTGGAAGAGGACGCTGAAGGCCTGCGCGCTTTCGCCGCGCTGCATAAAGAGCTGCTGGTAGCCAGCTCCTACTCGAAAAACTTCGGCCTGTATAACGAACGCGTAGGCGCCTGCACGCTGGTTGCCGCTGACCAGGAAACGGTAGACCGCGCCTTCAGCCAGATGAAGTCCGTTATCCGCGCAAACTACTCTAACCCGCCGGCTCACGGCGCCTCGGTAGTGGCGACCATTCTCAGCAATGACGCGCTGCGCGCCATCTGGGAACAAGAGTTAACCGACATGCGCCAACGCATCCAGCGCATGCGTCTGCTGTTCGTTAATACCCTGCAGGAAAAAGGCGCCAGCCGTGATTTCTCTTTCATCATTCAGCAAAACGGGATGTTCTCGTTTAGCGGCCTGACCAAAGAGCAGGTCCTGCGGTTACGCGAAGAGTTTGCGATTTACGCTGTGGCATCCGGGCGTATTAACGTCGCGGGCATGACGCCAGACAATATGGCGCCGCTGTGCGAAGCGATTGTTGCCGTACTGTAAGCCCGCTCTGTAGCAAAAGCAAAAGGCCGCATTCGCGGCCTTTTCATCTATTTTCTTCCGGCAAATTTACCAGACAGGCATCTCATCCTGCAGGAATGGGTTATGCAGACGCTCATAGCCAAGCGTCGACATAGGGCCATGGCCAGGAATAAACGATACGTCATCGCCCAACGGCAAGAGTTTGCGTTTAATCGCATCGATCAGCTGGCTATGGTCGCCACGAGGGAAATCGCTACGCCCCACCCCACCTTTGAATATGACATCGCCAGAAATCAGCAGTCGGGAAGCGGCATCGAAGAAGACCACGTGCCCTGGAGTATGACCGGGACAGTGCAACACCTGCAGAGAGACGTTCCCCACGCTGACTACATCGCCTTCGTTCAACCAGCGATCCGGCTGAAGCGGCTGGCAATCTTCCAGACCAAACATCCGGCTCTGTGCCGGTAATCCTTCCAGCCAGAACTCATCTTCTTTTTCCGGCCCGATAATCGGCACGCCATAATGTTGCGCCAGCTCCGCCGCCGCACCAACGTGATCGAGATGGCCATGCGTCAGCAGAATTTGCATCAGGCTGACGCCTGCCGCGGTGACTTCCTGTTTGATTCGCTCAGCATCACCGCCGGGATCCACCAGCGCCGCCAGCCTGGTTTGTTCGCACCAGATTAAAGAACAGTTCTGCGCGAACGCGGTAACCGGAATAATACGATAGTTCATGAGGCTCCTTTCGTTACCAGTGCCGTACCGGCCCGGTATCAATATGCACAAAGTTGCTACGTGGGTAGTATCCTACACCACCTGAACGCATAGATAACGCGGCTTTGCGAACATTGCTTAACGAAATGCCTTCAATATGGAAATCCATGGCCTGGCCTTTGGTGTGGTAGCTGTGTTTCGCTACTCCCCGGCTGCGCGCGCGAAGCTCATTATTGGTATCAACAGAGCGATAACCGGAAATAAGCTGGACAGGCTTGTTCGTACCAAGTAATCCCTGCAGACGATAGAGTTGATCGAACAAACCGGGATCGATGGACTTAATCTTATTCGCGCGATAGTCGCGGAAAAAATGATTAAGTCTTGCTAATTCATCCTGAATATAGCCTCTGCCATCGAAAAACTCCGCCTTGAGTGATTCACCAGTATGCAGGTTGTTCAGCGTCAAAATACGCGGTCGTGGGGTCGAGAGGGTGGCAAATGCCGGCGCAGGCAGAATGGCAGCAGCACCGAGCGCGGCTCCACCTAACGCCAGCAGTTTGCGGCGATTAGCGTCAAATTTGTCCATGATAATCAGGTCTACAGGTAAATGAATCGTAATATACTTTTCCCGCAATCCGCCCGTTAGCCGCCAGCATACGCTTGTTCTCCGGCGGCTAATCGATATCAGCGACGAAGGCCTGGCTTGCTCACCACCATTACGCTTTTGCAGGATTATATGTATATGCACTTCTGGCGCACGAAAGGCACCTTACCGGGCATTATTGCCAACGTCAAGGCAGCCTCCCCCCAGTAAACTCGGGCCTTGCAGACTGCAAGACCCGTTTTCACACACAGATAGGACAACCGAATCCGTTGAACTACTTCATTTATCTGATTAATTGTTCAGCTTTAGGCAGGATTTGTGCGCTGGATCGCGCGGTGAGATCGTAATTGTAAATATCTGTTCGATATTGTGTACGTCCATCAGCCCCGACAAAGGCGGTCAAATAATAGAGATTAACCGGGATATTCTGACGAATATTCACATAGCGGGTATTTCCCTGCTTGAGGGCATCCGAAATACGCGCGTCGTTCCAGCCCGCGTCCTGCAACAGCATATTCGCCAGCTCTGAAGCTTTATTCACCCGCACACATCCAGAGCTCAGCGCTCGCCCATCCCGTTGGAACAGAGTGTGATTTGGCGTGTCGTGCAAATATATGGCATCTGAGCTTGGCATATTAAATTTATAGCGCCCCAGCGAATTACGCGCGCCGGGAGCCTGCTGGAAGCGGAACGGCAGATTCGATGCGGTTATCGTCTCCCAGTCCACCTGATAAGGATCGATGGCCTCTTTGCTGTTCCAGCCGCGCATCATCGTATAGCCGTGTTGTTCAAGATAGCCGGGGTTATTGCGCACCTTCGGCAGGATATCTTTGCGCGCCAGCGTCGGCGGTACGTTCCACGGCGGGTTGACCACCACATTGTTTAGGGCACTGCTCATCATCGGCGTTTTGCGGTCCGGGCGGCCAACGATAACTCGTGATGCCAGCACCTCGCTGCCATCCTGGTAATAAACCAGCGAAAAGGCTGGAATATTCACCATAATACCGGTCGCAAGATTACCCGGCAGCAGACGCAAACGCTGGATATTTAAGGCCAGCACGCCGGCGCGCTGCGCGGGAGAGACGTTGAGCCAGTCGCGGGTCGCCTGACCGATCACGCCATCAGCGCCCAGCCCCTGCCACGCCTGAAAGCGCTTAACGCCTTCAACCAACTGGCGATCGTAAACGCCGCGGCCGCTGTTTTTAGCCTTTTTCCCGGCGGATGGGCTCACCACGTCATCGCCCGGCAGGGCAATTTTCGCCGAGTCATCGAGCATACCGGTGCGCTGTAAAATCTCCCTGAGCGCACCGGCATCATTGCTCCACTCCCCGGGACGTAGCGAGGTCTTACCGGTGAGCTGCGGCCACGGACGTGAATCGGCAACCTGCGCCAGTAGCGCCTGATGCATTGCGGCATACTGCGGATGCTGCGGCGCCAGGCCCGCAATGAACTGCGGCAGCGAACCGCTATCCAGCGCCACCTGCCACTGATTAACCACCGATAGCGGCGGCGTCGACATGGCATACGGTTTGGTGCCATACAGCCAGCGGTTGCCCTGAGTGGGAATACCACTAATAAAATGCAGATAGCCCATCATGGCGTCAGACAAAACAACATCCCGCGCCAGACCGTTCACCGCCGGGTCGGTTAACAGCTCAACCCAGGTGGTGAACTGCGGCTGAAAACCGGCAATAGCGACTTCAGCCAGCTGCTGCTGAAACGCCTGCACCGCCTCACGGTTATCCCACATCGGCTTCATATCCCTGGCCGCATACAGCGAGACCAGCGGATTCATAAAGACGGGTTGATAACCGGACGGCAGCACCGCCTGAATATCGGCACGGCTTTTCGCCGCCGCATCGGCAGGAAGCGCCTGCTCGCCAGCCATTTTGGCAACCGCCGCAGACTGGTTTGCGCTTTGGCTGAGCGCGGAAGAGAGCTCGCTGATGGTGGCTGAGCTATCCGATGGTACAATTTCAGGCTCTTCGGCCTGGACATTGAACAGTGGAGCGAATGCAAAAGCCAGGCCCAGACTGAGCGCTGACAATTGACGACCATACCGTTTCTTAAGCAACATCCCTTGCCCCCTGTTAACACATTGCTGCCCGCTAAAATGGGGCTTACTTTCAGTATATGAAGACGAAAACGCTTTTGCCTTCCCAAATGTAAAGAAGTTAAAAGATTATACAATCCTAAAATACAGGTACGGATAACAAAAAGGGCGACATCATGTCGCCCCTTGGCTACTTATTGTACAAGCTTATGAAGCATTAGCCGTTCCCGGCAGCGTTTCAGGCAGCTGCGGCGCGAAGCCACGCAGACCTACTACATGCACATGCTCGTGATTGTTCACCACTTTACGCACCAGTTTGTAGGTGGTGCCTTTTTCCGGGCTGATATTTTCCGGCGCTGCGATAATCAGCTGCATCTCCAGTCGATCGCACAGTTCGAACAGCGTGGCGATAGAACGGGCATCCAGACGCGCGGCTTCATCGAGGAACAGCAGGCGGCACGGCGAAATATCCTTGCCGCGCAGGCGCATGGATTCATCTTCCCAGCTCTGCACCACCATAACCAGAATCGACATCCCGGTACCGATAGCCTCACCGGTCGATAGCGCACCGGATTCAGCGCGCAGCCAGCCGTCGGAACCGCGGTTAACTTCCACTTCCATCTCCAGATAGTTGCGGTAGTCCAGCAGCTCTTCACCAATGGTCTGCGGCGTACGCTGCCCCATATCAATTTGCGGATTCAGGCGCTGATACAGCTTCGCCAGCGCTTCCGAGAAGGTCAGACGATTGCTGTTGAACAAATCCTGATGCTGTTCATGCTGCTCGGACAGCACGTCCAGCAGCATCGAGTGGGTTTCCCGCACGTTGACGTTCAGCCGCACGCTGTTGACCTGGCCGAAGGAGACGCTCTGCAGCCCCTGGTTGAGCATGCGAATACGGTTCTGCTCGCGCTGGATTGTCTTGCGGATGATGTTGGCCACGCTGCGAGAGCTGATGGCCAGCTTCTGCTCGCGGTTGGTCAGCTCTTCCGTCAGTCGACTGAGTTCAATCTCCATCTGCTCAATCGCTTCCACCGGATCGTCGGTACGGATAATATCCTGGCGGATACGTTCGCGCAGATGCTGATAAACGGCGACAAAGAACTGGATTTTGCGTTCCGGGCGTTTCGGATCTTCCGAAATACGCAGCACATCGCGCAGATGTTCGTTATCAGAGACCGCCAGACGCAGCGCCCCGAGCGCCTTATCCGACATTGAGCGCAGCTCATCAGCCGAAAGGTAGGCCAGCTCGCGGCGATGCAGACGACGCTCCACGCCGTTGTCTTTCACCAGGCGCATGACCGCGCACCAGCCGGCTTTGGCGCTGACCACCTGTTCGCGCATTTCGCAGTAATCACGCTCCAGCTTGCGCAGCCTGCGGGTCAGGTTATCCATTTCCGCTTCGCAGAAGGTCAAGGCTTTTTCAAGCTGGTTACGCCGCGCGCGGTTGTTGCTGAGCTGAGCATGAAGCTCATCGCGACGCAAACGGGCGCGCTCTTCGGCGCCGGCGTCGGCGCGTACGCCAATATCCTGTAGCTCTTTATGCAGATCGTTGAGCAGCTCTTTTTTGGTGTCGTAGGAGCTTTTCAGCGATGCCAGCACCTGGTTGTACTGATTGAGCTGCGCGGCGTGGGTACGCAGCGCTTCGCGGGTGCGGGCGCGCTCCGCTTCCGCCTGCTCCAGGCGCTGGCGAAGCTTCTCGTTCAGATCGCTATTACCGCTGAGCATCTCTGCGGAATCAGAGTAGCTAAAGTGGGCGCGACGCTGCACGACTTCGGTCAGCGCAAACGCCTGCTGACGCGCATCGCGCTGAGTCTGCTGCGAGTACGCGTAATCTTCTTTTAGCTGTTCAAACTGCTCCGGGTCGCTCTGCAGAACGGAAACGATCGGTTCCAGCTTAGCCAGCTGGTTACCATACTGCTGCACAAAGCGCGCGGCCTCCTGCGCTTCGTCGAGCCGCTCCTGGATTTCATCGACGCGATCGGCCAGCGAGTCGTCGGCCAGCAGATTCAGACGTGGCAACAAGCGGTTGAGCGCGGATACACCCTCTTTCGCCTGCTCATACTGCACCCGGTTCTGCTGGTTATCGCTCTCATGGGCGGTCAGCGCCCGTTCCAGCTCGCCGCGACGAGTATTCAGTTTGCGGATTTCTTCTTCCGGGTCGTCCTCAAAGGCCACCGCCAGATGGTTACCGATAAAGCGGCTGAACGCCTGATGGAGGCGCTGGGTTTTCTGCACATCAAACGACAGGGTCGCAAAACGCTCGGAGAGGCTTTCACGCTCGGCGTGCAGCGTTTCAACGCGGCTTTCACGCGCGGCGCGGCCAAACAGCGGCAGCGTCGGGAAGCGTGAATAGCGCCACTGACGATCGGCAATCTTAACGACAACGGCTTTTTCCAGCTCATCGACGCTAAATACGCTGTCATCAAACGACTGCGGATCGCCCTCGATCAGGTAGAGATCTTCGGGGCAATCTTCAAGGCCTTCCAGCTGCTCGGCAATCAGCGACAGATCCGGTACCACAATAGCGTGGCGGGAAGGGCCGTACAGCGCCGAGTAATACGGCGCATCATCGAGGCTAACGTCATCATAGATTTCCGACAGCAGTACGCCGCCAAAGCGTTCCGCCAGCGCGTTCAGGCGCTGATCTTCTGAACCGCCCGGCTGGCTAAGGCGCTCGATTTCATCATCGATTGCGCGCTTACGGGCGCCAACTTCGTCGCGCTCTACGATAGCTTCGCGTTCACGCTCCAGCAGTTGCTGGAGATATTCGGTGACTTCCTGGCTCGACTCAAACTGCTCGCCGCTCTGTTCGCACAGCTGATTGAGGCTGTTCTGCGCCGCCAGCCAGATGGGCGCGCGGCGCATCAGCGTTTGCGTCCGCGTCTGCAGCTGTTCCAGCTCCTGACGCAGGGTCATCCGCCGTTCGCTGGCGGAGGAAACGCTGTCGGAAAGCGAGGCTATGCGGGCTTCCAGCTCCTGATGCAGAGCTTCCAGTTCGTCGATATCGTAACGTTTGCCCTGACGCTTACAGAATTCGTTCAGCTGGCGTTCAGCATCCTGCTGTTCACGCAGACGCTGTTCAAGTTCCGTCAGGCGACTGCGCAACCCGTGCGCCTGCTCTGCCTGGTGGCGTTGATTAACGCCTTCGCGCAACAGCTCGCGCGCCACGTCCCAGGCTTCATTACGCGCCAGCGGACCGTTGATCTCCACCACCAGCTGGTATGCCTGTTCAAACTGGCTATGCGCAGTTTGCGCCACGCTCATTTTCTGTTCCAGCGACAGCATTTTCTCCGTCGCTTCCTGCTCTTTCGCCTGGAAAGTTTCCAGCCACTCGTCGGCGCTCTCCGGGGTTAAATCCGGCAGATGGCAAAGCGCTTTTGCTCTTTCCAGCGCCTGCAGCGCCTGGTTGTACTGAATCGCACGGGTCTGCTGCACGTCCAGCGCCTGCTGGTAGTCGGCAAGCTGGTTTTTCAGCTCATCCACTTCCAGCTCGGCGGCTTCGGCGCGGGCTTCGTTCTCTTCCTGCTGGTCAACCGCTTCCGCAACGACTTCATTTTGCTCTTCGAGGCGAATCTGCAGTTCATCAAGATCCGCCTCATAGCGCTCGATTTTTTCCTGCTGGCGCAGAGCGGTCTGCACCAGGTTCAGATGGTCGCTGGCGGCCTGATAATCGGCTTCCAGATCGCCTTCCGCGCCGTTATGTTCCTGCAGCTCGCGGGCCATATCGACGTGCTTATACTGTTCAGCCGCGAGCTGAGCGCGGGAGCTGAACAGATCGCGGCGATACTCCAGCGCTTTGTCGAGATGAATGCGTCGCTCGTTTGCGTGGCGCATATAGTCGGCGGCAACGTAGTTGGTGGCTTCGCTGATCAGATGTTTGAACAGGTCGCGATCCGACTGCGTTACGCGGATCGCTTCCAGGGTCATGCGGTTTTCACGCAGCGCCGCTTCCATATCCTGGAATGCTTTACGCACGCCGCTGTTTTCCGGCAGCAGGTAGTCGCGCAGCGAGCGGGTAATGGTGCTTGAAATGCCGCCGTACAGCGACGCTTCGATCAGGCGATAGTACTTGCTACGGTCGGAAGCTGAACGCAGGCGGCGAGCCACCACGCCCAGATCGAACATCAGAGAGTGATACTCGGTAATAGAGTTAAACTGCTTGAACTGTACCCCTTCCATCGCTTCGAGCTTATCTTTCAGCTCGTTGAGCGTCACCACGCGTGCCTGGCGCTCGTTAAGGGCTTCGGTCAGCAGCTGAGTCGGCTGGATGGAGGTAGGCAACCCCTGAATCGCAAAAGGCTTGATATCAACTTTACGATCGCGACCGGCGACCTGCTGTAGGCGTACGCCAACCACCACTCGCTGGTGGCGAGAGTTAATGACGTCCAGCACCGAGTAACAGACGCCTGCGCGCAGCTTACCGTGAAGCCCTTTATCTCGCGAGCCGCTGGTGGCCCCGGCTTCCGTAGTATTACGGAAATGCAGCAGCGTCAGGTCGGGGATCAGCGCGGTGACGAAGGCCGCCATGGTCGTGGATTTACCGGCGCCGTTACCGCCGGAAAGCGTGGTCACTAATTCATCAAGATCAAAGGTGCGGGCAAAAAAGCCGTTCCAGTTAACCAGCGTCAGCGAGCGAAATTTACCGCGTTCAATCATTACTCTTCCTCCCCGCTATCCGGCTGATTCTCTTCATTCTCATCATTAAGCTGCAGACGATTTTCCAGCGCCATGGCTTCACCGTCACGGATCATACGCAGCTGCGCTTCGCGCGGGTCGTCACCGGCGCGCACGTCGGCGCCGAAGCGAAACACCGATTCGGTGATGCGGAATTTGCTGCTGTCGTGGCCCATAAACCACACCATGCCGAGGCGGCGCAGCCGGTTGAGCGAAGCGCGCATTTTTTCCTGCAGCTTCTGGCGGTCAAGGTCGGAGCCGGTCGAACGGTTATTGACCAGCTTCAGCAGCTTGGCTTCGTCCGCCAGGGTCAGCAGCTCGTCGTAAAGCTCCTGCTGGGTGAAGATGCCTTCATTCGCCAGGCGCTCCGGACTGAGGTAGAGATAGCAAAGAATTTTGCCCAACATCATATCCAGCTCGGAGAGCACCGAGCGCGGGATCAGCGTGGTCGAGCGCGGGCGTAGATAGAAAAACCCCTCCGGCGCGCGAATCAGCTCGACGTTGTAGCGAGCATAAAACTCTTCCAGGTAATCCTGAAAATCCATTAAAAATGCGTGATTATCCAGCTCGTCAAGGCCGATATGACGGCCCGCGCGCAGGGCGCTATCCAGCGCCGGAAATAACGGATTAGCCAACGCTTGCGCCAGTTTAACCGGCATCACTTGTTCAATATTTGTCGATGACATGCGCCTGTACCTTGGCTCCGTAATCATTAATCGGCTGCCATTTTGCCGGCAGTCCGGTGAAATCTGCTTGCGCTACGCCCAAACGTACCGCCTGGTCGACAACAATGCGCGCGACATCAAAGTGGCGAGCGCGAGGATACTGCGACAGATATTCGCGTACCACCAGACCAAGATCCAGCGGCAGTCCCTTCTCTTTATAGACCGCCAGCTGACCTTCAATCAGCGCTGCCAGCTGTTCGCGAATTTCGTTAAACTCTTCGTACTCCAGATCCGCCGGAAGTTCTCCGGTAACCTCTTCATCATGCAGCGCCATCTCTTCATCGCGCATATCAAGCAGACGATCGGCATTCGCATGGGTGAGCGCCCAGGGAGCGTCGAAGTAAGTCTGGACCGACTGGCGTAAACGCTGCGCGAAGACGCGGTTTTTATCCATATCGATAGCGGTACGGATAAATTTATGCACGTGGCGATCGTAACCGATCCACAGGTCTATCGCCTGCTGACCCCAGCTGACGATGCGGTCCAGCTTGCTTTGCAGGTCGAACACCAGACGATCGATAAAATTCAGATCGTCGCGCGCCATGGTCGAGTCCTGAATACGCAGCAGGTTTGCCTGCAGCTTATCGCCCGCCGCATCCAGAGTATCCTGCAGCTCGCGCAGGGTGCCGGACGTTTCCGACAGCAGCAGCTCGCAGCTGGAGATCGCCGCCCGCCAGTCTTTATTCAGCAGCTGGGCAATATCATCTTTCACCAGCTGCTGCTGCTCATCCATGATCCGCTGGGTCAGATCGATACTGTCGAAAATTTCCGCAACCGAGTACTTCAGGGGAGCGAAAACGTTACGATGCCAGTGGAACTCATCGCCGCCCTCTTCTGCCGAGTCGGCGGCGCGCTTGAGTTCGCCGGCAACGATGGAGAGCTGCATCGACAGGCGCAGGGTGGAGAACTCGCGCTGACGGATATAGTAATCGGTGATCCCGATGCCCAGCGGCGTCAGGCGATAAATAGCGTTACCCTCGGTGATTTCGCTGGTAAAGCGGTTCAGCAGACGCTGGCGCACCATATCGTTAATGGCATTATTGGCGCGCTGGCTGATGGTTTCGCTGGTCTGCTCAAACGCATCACTGACGTGGCGGAACGCGTCCACCAGTTCTCCCTCGGTCATTTCCCCTTCCATCCGCTCGCCGTTCAGCGTGGCAATCGCCAGCAGAAAAGAGAGTCTGTCGACCGGCAGCGAAATAGAAAAATCATTTTTCCTGGCCCAGGCAACCAGTTCGGGGACTGTCTGGGAAAATTCACTCATAGTTTATCCTTGCATCTGCGGCTTAAGCGCGGTGACGTGAATATAACGGCCTAAGCTAATATACGGCTCCTGGCGACAGTAGCGCGTTTCCAGCTCCAGCAGCGCCGCAAATTTGTCGTGCTGTTGGTGTTTTTCACGCAGATAATCATGAAACACCCGCACGCCGGTCTTACCGGTAATCTGCCAGCCAATCTCTTCCAGCCAGCCGTAAACCTGCTGCGGATCGCGCGGATAGTCCGGCGACAGCGTGCGTTTTTTCTTTTTCGGCATGCCGATTTGCACATAGTCCAGATTGCCGGCGACCATATTGTGCATCAACAGGCCGTTAGCATTGTAGAACATCAGCGATAACGCGCCGCCGGGGCGCAGCATCGACCACAGCGTACGCAACATCGCCTGTGGTTCGGCTACCCATTCCAGCACCGCATGAAACAGTATCAGATCGACCGGACTTTCCAAATGCTGCTCAATATCCTGAGCCGCGCATTGTACAAAATGCATGTTGTCGATCACACCTTTATCGGCAGCCGCCTGCCTGGCGCGAGCCACCATTTCACCAGAGAGATCGCATAACGTGACGTGATGGCCCATTTCCGCCACTTTGATCGCCGTTTGCCCTTCGCCGCCGCCCGCGTCAAGAACTCGCAATGGCCCAGGCCCCATCTGGTTCAGCAGCGGTTGTAGATCCTGCCAGAGGATCGCCTGCCGCAGCTGGCCCTTGGTGGTGCCGTATATATTGCGCGAAAACTTTTCAGCAATATCATCGAAATTACGATCCTGCACGGGTGACTCCACAAGCCAACACAAAGCCGCTATTTTGTCATACCCGCGCGGAGAATGAAGCGATCTGTTGTAAGATCCGGGTATATCTTTGGTTATATGGTTAAAAAAGGAACCATTGGGCATGCTTTTTACGCTGAAAAAGGTTTTAGGCGGCATGATGCTGCCGCTTCCCCTGCTGCTGTTGCTTATGGTGGTCGGCATCGCCTTGCTGTGGTTTAGCCGTTTCCAGCGCACCGGCAAGCTCTGCGTCAGCTTCGGCTGGCTGCTGTTGCTGCTATTAAGCCTGCAACCGGTGGCCGATAGTTTGCTCAAACCGATTGAAGATAAATACCCGACGTGGCGGGGAGAAGAGCGCGTACAGTACGTCGTCGTACTGGGCGGAGGATACACCTGGAATCCAGCCTGGGCGCCCAGCTCAAATCTCATTAATAACAGCCTGCCGCGGCTGACGGAGGGCATCCGCCTGTGGCAGGAAAATCCGGGAGCCAAAATGATCTTTACCGGCGGAAGAGCGAAGACCAACCCGGTAAGTTCTGCGGAAACCAGTGCCCGGGTAGCCGAGACCCTGGGCGTACCGCGCAGCGAAATTATCGTTCTCGATAAACCCAAAGATACCGAAGAGGAAGCCGCCGCGGTGAAAGAGGCGATTGGCGATGCGCCTTTCCTGCTGGTCACTTCCGCTTCACATCTGCCGCGGGCGATGATTTTCTTTCGCCGCGCCGGGCTGGCGCCCTTGCCCGCCCCGGCCAACCAGCTGGCGATTGAGTCACCGCTCAACCCATGGGAGCGGGCAATCCCCTCGCCGGTCTGGCTAATGCATAGCGATCGGGTTGGTTACGAAACGTTAGGTCGCATCTGGCAGCGACTGAAAGGATCTTCAGGCGAGCCAGGGCAGGATTGATTTAGCCGCCAGATCAAACCGGACGCGGTCAAAGCGTCCGGTATTGACCAGATTATCCACTTCATCCCACAGCAGATACAGCCAGCGCCGCCAGAGAAACGCTTCCGCTACCGGCGCCCGGCGGAGATAGTGCCACAGCAGCTGCTCTTCCTGGCCGCTATCAACCAGACGGAATAGCTCATATTCACGCGGCGCCCAGAGCATCATGCCCGGACCTACCATCGCCAGCAGCTGATCGCTGCGCGGATCTTTAAGCATGCTGCGCAGCGTGAAGCTACCGTGGACCAGCACGCAGTTATCATTGAAATCCTTAAACAAATCCATAAGGCATTCGCGAGTGCGGAACAGAATGCGTTTGTCCTGCATCGTCAGGCCGGTATCCTGATAAAGGTTCAGCGTGCTCCATAGCACCTCTACACGCTGGCGGTACCAGTATGGCCAGAGATTTTCCTGAGTGCTGTCGACCATCCCGACGCAGCCGCCGCTATCCTGACGGTGCCAGGCCAGCAGCGCTTCAACAATCTGCTCCTGTAGCTGTTCCCAACGCTCCGGCGTACGGGCGGGGGCTTCTACCGAAACGCCGCGCAGTCTTTCGATCAGCAGTACATCTGGGCCCGGATGCTCTTCGTGCGTCATTACGCCGTAGACCACCGGCATACGGACAGTACCGCTTCGCGCGAGGGTTGATATCTTCCACGCCAGCTGACGCGCCACGCCCGGCGTCGTAAAGCTGCGCGCCAGCAGCGGCATTGGGTTTCCCTGCGCATCATATAGCGACCACAGCGCCGACGAGGGTTTCTCGCTGACGCACTCCACGCGGCTTAGTTTTTCACCCAGCAGGTGGCTCAGCTCGGTACGCAACTGTTCCATTTCTGATTACCCCTATGAACACTACTGGTTTCATAATGAGCGCCTGCGCCGGGGTTGTCATCGGGTAAGATCAAAATTGACGTAAAAAAGTATGGAAAAACGGCCTGAAGATATCCCCTCCTGGCGGAGGGGATGGAGGGAAATTAACGTAGCTCCGCGCGGACGCGTTCCAGATCTTCCGGCGTATCGACGCCTGTACCGGGAACCACTTCCGCCACCGCGACATGGATTTTCTCGCCGTACCACAGCACGCGTAGCTGCTCGAGCATCTCGATCTGTTCAAGCGGGCTTGGCGCCCAGCTAACATAGCGACGAATAAAACCGGCGCGATAGCCATAGATCCCGATATGACGCAGCAGCGAATCGCCGATAGCCTCGCGGGATTTAGCGAAACGATCGCGATCCCACGGGATGGTGGCGCGAGAAAAATAGAGGGCATAGCCAGCTGCGTCCATGACAACCTTGACCGCATTCGGATTAAACGCCTCTTCCGCATCGTGGATTGGCACCGCTAAGGTTGCCATACCGCTCGTGCTGGCAGCCAGATTCTCGGCTACCTGGCGCACGATGGCGGGCGGGATCATCGGCTCATCGCCCTGGATATTCACAATGATGGTGTCATCGCTGAAAGCGCATTTTTCAACCACCTCGGCCAGGCGCTCGGTGCCAGACTGATGATCTTCACGCGTCATGCAGACTTCACCGCCGGCGGCTTCAACCGCTCGGGCTACGTCTGCATGATCGGTGGCAACGATAATACGCTCGGCCCCGGATTCACGGGCTCGCTCAAGGACGTGGACAATCATCGGCTTGCCGTTGATATCCTGGAGCGGTTTGCCTGGCAGACGAGTAGAAGCGAAGCGCGCGGGGATGATAACCACGAAACTCATGACTGGCTCTCTTCTACAGCAAGCGCGCGGGCTTCGGTTTCCAGCAGTACGGGGATACCTTCACGCAGCGGAAAAGCCAGGCTATCGAGTTTGCAGATCAGTTCTTGCTTATCCTGGCTGTAATAGAGCTTACCGTTACAAACCGGACAGGCGATAATTTCAAGTAAACGGTGATCCATGATTCCTCCAGATGGACCGAATAGATTCTTTAGCAGCATATCATACGCTGACTCAGGCGGCGTCAATTTCCCAACCCTGTTGCCGCCCGGCAAAAAGTTCCGCCGGCAGCTTCCCGCAGCTCACCCGTGTCGCCTCCTGCCAGAGGGCAAAATCATCAATGGCGCGTTTTAGCCCGCTCTCGAGTCCCGAGGTCACCTTGACCCCCTCCTCCAGCCACAGAGCGATAATTTCCAGAACGCCGGTTTTACGATGCATTTTGCTATCCATTCTGCCCACCAGCTTCCCCTGATGCAGCAGCGGTAATACGAAATAGCCATACTGACGTTTCGGCGCGGGCGTATAGCACTCCAGGCGATAGGTGAAGTTAAATAGCTGCTCAGCCCGCTTGCGATCCCACACCACCGGATCGAAAGGCGAGAGCACCGCGCTGTGGCTGGCGGCGAGCCTGCCGCCGGGTGAGGACTCCAGCAGCTTCAGCGCATCACGGTGAAGCCACATTTCCCCCAGGGTTTCAACGTTTACCGGTTTCACCAGCCCCTCATCCTGCCAGCTCGCCAGCAGCGGGGGTAGCGAGGGTCGACGTAGACGATAATAATCCGCCAGCCACTGCGCGCGGAAGATCCCGAGGCTGCGTGCGCTATTGCGTAACATAATGGCTTCGGCCTGCTCCTGAGAGAGGCCATCCCGCTCATCCTCCCAGTCCGGCATGACCCGCTGCGTGAGATCGTAAACGCGCTGAAAGTTGCGCCGCTCGATAACCATCAGCTCTCCAGCGGTAAATAAACCTTCAAGATGGCGCTTATGCGGTTTCCACTCCCACCATCCGCTGGCGCCCTTACGCGGATGTTCAAAGTCTGCCGAGCGAACCGGGCCATTTTCGGCAATATGGGCCAGCAGTTCCTGAATGGCCGGAGCGTGCTCGGTCATCCATGCGGTATGGTATTTCCAGCCCATTTTATCCGGCGTCAGCATACGGTGACGCACCAGTGAAAAGTCGCTGCGCGGTAAGAAACAGGCCTCATGCGCCCAGTATTCCATCAGTTCACCGGCGCGAAGCGCCTCATCCAGCCAGCGCTGCGGATAGTGGCCAAGGCGGCTGAAAAGCACCAGATAAGGGCTGCGGGCAACAACGTTGATGGTATCGATTTGCAGCAGGGACATCTGCTTAATGGTTTGCAGAACATCCTCGGGTTTGGCGCGACGGCGGGGCTTTTTCAGCAGCCCCTGCGCGGCCAGGTGAAGATGGCGAGCTTCTTTAAGCGAGAGGGACAATACCGGCATGCAGCTTCTCCGTAAAAGGTTCCGGCGCAGGCGGTGATAAGCGAAATTAGCGCTGCGCCAGCGTCACTAAATCCGTGAGCAGGCGCTGTGCGCGCTGGTCAGTCATTATCGCGTCGACCGGTAGATACCACCAGTTTGCCTGCGCAAAGTCGCGGCACTTCACCGCATCTTTTTCGGTCATCAGCAGAGTTTGCTGCGGCGCCGCCAGCGCGGCGACATCGCTCTGCGACAGAGCCTGATGATCGGCCAGGGAGATGGTTTTCACCGGACGTACGCCGCAGCTCTCGAGGGTGGCGAAGAAACGCGGCGGATGGCCGATTCCTGCCATCGCCACCACGTTGTCCAACGCCGCCGCATCCCGGCGTTCACCGGTCAGCAGATTCACCGCCAGCCCGGGACGAAGCTGCATAGGTATCTCTCCCGGGCGGGCGAGACCGCCGTTAACGATAACCGCATCCACGCTGCGCAAACGCGAAGCGCGCTCGCGCATAGGACCCGCAGGCAACCACCAGCCGTTACCAAAACGACGTACGCCGTCAATCACCACAATCTCTTTGTCACGCGCCAGCTTATAGTGCTGCAGACCATCATCCGTGACGATAAGCTGAAGATCGTTGGCGGCGAGCAGCGCCTGAACCGCATCGCTGCGTACCGGCGAGACGGCAACCGGCGCGCCGGTACGCTGATAAATAAGCACCGGCTCATCGCCCGCTTCCCCGGTATGCGTATCCACATTAAGCAGCAGCGGATAGTTCGCGGCTTTTCCGCCATAGCCGCGTGACACAACGCCGACGCGAATACCGCGCTGCTGAAGCTGTTCCACCAGCCAGACAACAACCGGCGTTTTGCCATTGCCGCCGGCGGTCAGATTGCCAACCACCACTACCGGCACCGGCGCTCGCCACACTTTTCGCCATCCCAGTTTATAGCTTAGCCGTATTAACCCGCTCACCAGGCCATAGAGCCAGGAGAGCGGAAGCAGTAACCGCCATAAAGGCGATTCGCCGGACCAGATGCGCGCAATCATGCGCCGAACTGCATCTTATGCAGCTGAGCGTAAACGCCCTTATGTTCAAGCAGATCGGCATGGCTGCCGCGTTCAACGATCTGGCCATCTTCCACTACCACAATTTCGTCAGCCTGCTCAATCGTCGAGAGACGGTGAGCAATAACCAGCGAGGTGCGGTTTTTCTGCAGTTCGTCCAGCGCAGCCTGAATGGCGCGCTCTGATTCGGTATCCAGCGCCGAAGTTGCTTCATCAAGGATCAGAATCGGGCTGTTGCGCAGCAGGGCGCGAGCGATAGCGATGCGCTGGCGCTGGCCGCCGGAAAGCATAACGCCGTTTTCACCGATAATCGTATCCAGGCCATTGTCCATTTTATTGATAAAGTCCATGGCATAAGCCATGCGGGCCGCTTCTTCAATCTGCTCGCGGCTGTACTCTTCGGTTCGGGCATAGGCGATATTATTCGCCACGGTGTCGTTAAAGAGATGGACGTTTTGCGAAACCAGCGCAACCTGATCGCGCAGAGAACTCAGCGTGTATTCACGCAGGTCGTGGCCGTCCAGCAAGATCTGCCCCTCATCAACATCATAAAAACGCGTAATCAGGCTGGCGATGGTCGATTTACCCGACCCCGAGCGCCCTACCAGCGCCACGGTTTTCCCTTCCGGAATATTGAGGTCAATATTGCGCAGCGCAGCGACTTCACGCCCCGGATATCTGAAGGTAACGTTTTTAAATTCGAGGTTGCCCTTCGCACGTTCGATAACCCGCGTGCCTTCATCTTTCTCCTGCTCGGAGTCAAGAATAGCGAAAAGCGTCTGACAAGCGGCCATCCCGCGCTGGAACTGCGCGTTGACGTTAGTCAGCGATTTTAGCGGACGCATCAGCGCGATCATTGAGGAGAAGACAACGGTAATTGTACCAGCCGTTAACGTCTCCATTACGCTCGGGAAGCTTGCCGCATAAAGTACGAAAGCCAGAGCCAGGGAGGCGATTAGCTGGATAATAGGGTCAGAAATTGAGGACGCGGAGACCATTTTCATCCCCTGCAGACGCATCTTGTTGCTGACTTTAGCAAAGCGCTTGGTTTCGACGGTCTGACCGCCAAACATCAGCACTTCTTTATGCCCTTTCAGCATCTGCTCTGCACTGGTCGTCACCTGGCCCATGGTGTTCTGCATATTCTTGCTGATATTACGAAAACGCTTCGAGACCACGCGAATAGCAATAGACACGATCGGCGCCAGAACGATCAGAATCAATGACAGCTGCCAGCTGTAATAAAACATCATCGCAAACAGGCCAATAATCGACGCGCCTTCACGCACGACGGTAATCAACGCGCTGGAGGAGGAAGAGGCCACCTGCTCCGAATCATAGGTAATACGTGATAGAAGCGTCCCGGTGGACTGCTTGTCAAAGAATGCAACCGGCATTCCCATCATGTGGCTGAATAAACGACGGCGCATCGTCATCACGACTTTGCCGGACACCCACGAGATGCAGTAGCTCGAAACGTAGCTGGTGATGCCGCGCAGAACCATCAATCCGATCACCACCAGCGGCATCCATATCAGCACCGAGCGATCCGTTTTACCAAAACCATCATCCAGTAACGGTTTAAGAAGCGATAGCATGAAGGTATCACTAGCCGCGTTAAGCACTAACGCTACCGCTGCAACGATTAGCCCGGGTTTAAACGGCGCTATAATCGGCCAGAGTCGGCGGAAGGTCTGCCACGTGGAAAGATCTTTATCGTTCTGCATTCAATAAACCAGCTTGTGTTGAAATAGCCGCATATTCTACCCGTTCTGAACGTTCCCGCCAAACCACTGATGATACCATCGCGGTAAAACTTGATCCCGTAAGCTATGGATTTGCCAGCCATCCGCGGAAAAAATAACCGTAATTTGCCCCTGATGCGGCGTGTCGAACCACTGATAATTCTGGTTTCGATAGCGCTGTTTCACCTTGGTTGACGGCATACGCCATGCGTTATAGCGGGAAGCAGAAGCTAGCGCAGCCTCCCCGCCAACGCTGCGCAACAGGGCGGTCCCGGACGACGTATTACTGCCGTGATGGGGAACCTGGATAAGTGTAGACGCAAGATGTTGCCAGTAGTGGCTAATCATCGCTTGCTCCGCTGGCGTTTCGATATCCCCGGTGAGCAGGATACTGTGCTTGCCGTCATCAACACGCACCACGCATGAGCGATTATTCCCCTGCTTTGTCGCGCCGGGCAGCGGCCAGAACGCACGAAAGGTTAAACCTCGCCACTGCCAGATCTCACCGCGCTGGCATGCTAAATGGCCCGCCCAGCCTAAAGGGCTTCGTATCCATATTTGAGGCCATGCTTTTAACACCGAGTTGAATCCCCCGCGGTGATCGAGATGCTCGTGGCTGAGTACGACGCCTTCCAGATGCAAGTGATGCCAGCGTAGCCAGGGGATGATAATCTGCTCACCGCTGTCACCCTCAGGCCAGGCGAGTCCGGTATCGTAGAGAAGGGCCGCGCCCTGGCGTTCAATCACCATAGCCAGCCCCTGCCCGACATCCAGCATGGTGACTCGCCATTCGTTGGTAGCCGTACTCCGCCAGAATGGCCAGCTTAATAGCCCGAGACATGCTAAACAAAACGCCGGCAACGTGCGCCACGCATGAAAACGCCAGAGAATTAACGCCGGCCACGGCAGCAGGCTTATCCCAAGCCAGCGAGCATCCAGCTCGAGCCAGCCGGGCGGCAGCTGCCGCAGGAACCCGAATAGCGCCGCCAGGATACGGTCTGCTGATTGCCATATCACCATCTCAATGGTGAGCGGAGCACAGAGGTGTAAAAACATGGCGGTCAGAATCAGCGGAACAACGATAAAAGTCACCAGAGGCACGGCAATCAAATTCGCCAGCACCGACGTTAAGCTGATGCCGTGGAAGAGAGCAATCTGTAAAGGTGCAAGTAAAAACATCAAGCCGATCTGCAGATGACATAACGCGAGGCTTTGGCGCAGCAGCCAGCACCTTTTACCGCCAGGCATCGGGGCCAGCTGATACCAGAAGATAAGCGCCGCAACGGCAAACGCCGATAGCCAGAGGCTTTCTGACAACACTGCCAGCGGATCGGCAAACAGTATTGCACCAATGCAGCAGAGCCATAGTTGCCATGGCGACCAGCGTTTCCCGGATAGCCGCAGCGCGCAGCCAACGATCAGGGCAACACAGGTGCGCAGCGCGGGCGGCTGCATTCCGGTTAGCCAGGCGTAAAAAATAGCGCTCGCCAGGCCAGTAAGCAGCGGCGCCCGCCAGCCCAGCCAGCGGCACGGAAGAAAGAACTGCAAACCCCTTAGCAGCAACCAGCCCAGAGTGGCTCCTAACGCGATATGTAACCCTGAGATCGCCATCAGGTGCGATGTACCGGTTTCCTGCATCAGGATCTTTATCTCGCGAGGGATCGCCAGACGTTCCCCCATGCCTAACCCCAGCATCACCGATTGCCAGGGCAGTTCCGCCAGGGTTTGATTGAGCGAGGCCAGATAACGCGCTCGTACACTACAGTTTCGCTCGCGAACTTCAGCGCTGATAAAGCGTCCGGTTAACGGACGATGCTGTGATAGCGCATAGCGCTGGCTGTCAAACCCGCCTTCGTTGAGCTGACCATGTACCGGACGCACGCGTAGCGTCATGGCCCAAACCTGCCCTGCACAGGGCGGTTCAGGCAAATAATTACCGTAGAGGCTTACCCCTGGCGCGGGAAATAGCCGTCGCCCATCCAGACGGACAATTCTGCCCTGATGAGTTGTCTGCCCATCTGTTGCGGTCAGCACAACCTCAACCTGACGATTCCCGTTTGTTAACGTCTGTGTCGGCCATAGGGCCTGGCGAGCGCTGAGTACTCCCCAGACAAAAAACAGCGTTATCAATGCCGCGTATTGCGCAGCTCTACGGCGACATTGCGCAATAAGCAGCGCCAGCAGCATCAGTCCCCAGGTAACCGAACGCCCGGGCAAATCGGGCAACCAGAGCAGCGGCAGAATGCCGATAATCACACAGCCAGCAAGTTGTGGTAAACGCATTAGCACCTCCCTGTCAGAGGGAGTGTTGCGCTAAATAGAGAAAGTGTCTTTGAGGACAGAAAAGAAGTGGATTGCGCGATCCAGAGAACTTTCTCTGTTAACGCAAAAGAACTGACGTTTTGCGAGGCAACTTCCAGTACAGCTTTAAAGGCATAAAAAAAGCACCCAAAGGTGCTTTTTTAACGTTTAAGTATGTTGTCGCCGCTCAGCGAAACTTACTCTTCGTAAATATTGGCGCGGTCGCGTAATTCTTTGCCCGGCTTAAAGTGGGGAACGTACTTACCTTCCAGTTCAACTTTATCGCCAGTTTTTGGGTTACGCCCGGTGCGGGGTGCTCGATAATGCAGAGAGAAGCTGCCGAAACCGCGGATTTCAATGCGCTCGCCTTGAGCAAGCGTTGAGGCCATATGCTCCAGCATTTCTTTAACAGCATCTTCCACTGCTTTCGCAGGAATGTGAGATTGCTGGCTGGCAAGTCTTTCTATCAATTCTGACTTGGTCATTATTCCTCCGGTTTCCTTCAAGGCAAAATTAGCTAACAGCTTAAACAAGGGCGGCCGTAGCCGCCCTTTGTGCTTGATTACAGGACGAATCCTGCAATCTGTCAAGTAAACTCGTCATAATTCAGGTTGTTGTAACCCGAAAGACTAAGATTACTCGCCTTTAGCTGCTTTGAAAGCTTCAGCCATTGCGTTGTTGGAGAAGTTTGCATCTTCCTGTTTGTTAACAGTTGCGATGGCATCTTTCTCATCAGCTTCGTCTTTCGCACGAACAGACAGGCTGATTGCACGGTTCTTACGATCAACGCCGGTGAATTTAGCTTCAACGTCGTCGCCTACGCTCAGAACCAGGGTGGCATCTTCAACGCGGTCACGGGAAGCTTCAGAAGCGCGCAGGTAACCTTCAACGCCGTCAGCCAGTTCTACGGTTGCGCCTTTAGCGTCAACTGCAGTCACTTTACCGTTTACGATTGCGCCTTTCTTGTTCAGTGCAACCCAGTTGTTGAACGGATCTTCTGCGAGCTGTTTAACGCCCAGAGAGATACGCTCGCGCTCTGCGTCAACCTGCAGAACAACTGCTGCGATTTCGTCGCCTTTTTTGTATTCACGAACTGCTTCTTCGCCTGCAACGTTCCAGGAGATGTCAGACAGGTGAACCAGGCCATCGATGCCGCCGTCCAGGCCGATGAAGATACCGAAGTCAGTGATAGACTTGATTTTACCTTCAACACGGTCGCCCTTGTTGTGGGTTTCCGCGAACTGCTGCCATGGGTTGTTTTTGCACTGCTTCAGGCCCAGGGAGATACGACGACGTTCTTCGTCGATATCCAGAACCATAACTTCCACTACATCGCCAACGTTAACAACTTTGGACGGGTGGATGTTTTTGTTGGTCCAATCCATTTCGGAAACGTGAACCAGGCCTTCAACGCCTTCTTCGATTTCAACGAAGCAGCCGTAGTCAGTCAGGTTGGTCACGCGACCGGTCAGTTTGGTACCTTCCGGATAACGTTTAGCGATAGCTACCCACGGATCTTCGCCCAGCTGTTTCAGGCCCAGAGATACACGAGTACGTTCGCGGTCGAACTTCAGCACTTTAACAGTGATTTCGTCGCCAACGTTTACGATTTCGCTCGGATGCTTAACGCGTTTCCATGCCATATCGGTAATGTGCAGCAGGCCGTCAACGCCGCCCAGATCAACGAATGCACCGTAGTCAGTGAGGTTCTTAACGATACCTTTAACTTCCATGCCTTCCTGCAGGTTTTCCAGCAGCTGATCGCGCTCTGCGCTGTTTTCGGATTCGATAACGGCACGACGAGAAACAACGACGTTGTTACGTTTCTGGTCCAGCTTGATGACTTTGAATTCAAGCTCTTTGCCTTCCAGGTGCAGCGTGTCGCGCACCGGACGAACGTCTACCAGGGAGCCCGGCAGGAACGCACGAATACCATTCAGCTCAACAGTGAAGCCACCTTTAACTTTGCCGTTGATAATACCGACTACAGTTTCAGCGTCTTCGTAAGCTTTTTCCAGCGTGATCCAAGCTTCGTGACGTTTAGCTTTCTCACGGGACAGCAGGGTTTCACCGAAGCCGTCTTCTACTGCATCCAGAGCAACGTCAACTTCGTCACCAACCTGGATTTCCAGCTCGCCCTGGGCGTTTTTGAACTGCTCTGCCGGAATGGCAGACTCAGATTTCAGACCGGCGTCAACCAGTACTACGTCTTTGTCGATAGCAACAACAACACCACGAACGATGGAACCCGGACGGGTTTCGATTGTTTTTAAGGATTCTTCAAATAGTTGAGCAAAAGATTCAGTCATGTTTAATCTTCAGGTTTCATATTTAACGTCCACCAGGCTCCATGCCGGATGGGGTTGTTTAACATACCCGCTAACAGTCCGTTGCTGCGGGGTACTGCTATAATTCGCAGGCTATTGTGCTTTATCGACGATAAGATTAAGCGGAAGCCAGTTTTTCGCGCGCATATTGTAGCGCTTTTTCAATCACTTGCTCAATGTTTAGTTCTGTGGAATCAAGAACTAAGGCATCGGCAGCCGGGATAAGCGGCGCCACTGTACGATTGCGATCGCGGTCGTCGCGCTCTTTTATCTCGGATAAAAGGCGATCAAAGTTAACACTAAAGCCCTTCTCCTGCAACTGAAGCATGCGGCGATGCGCACGTTCTTCCGCGGAAGCGTCAAGGAAAATTTTCACCGGCGCATCGGGGAATACCACGGTTCCCATATCGCGTCCGTCAGCGATCAAACCGGGCAGCTCACGGAAGGCTCGTTGACGGCGCAGCAATGCCTCGCGCACGCGCGGAAAAGCGGCGACTTTAGAGGCCGTATTGGCTACATCCTGAGTGCGGATTTCCGCGCTAACGTCCTCCCCCTCCAGAATGACTTCCAGGCTACCGTCAGTGGAGACAAAACGGACATCAAGATGCGCGGCAAGCGGCACCAGCGCCTCTTCGGATTCAACATCAACATGGTGATGCAGCGCAGCGAGAGCAAGAACGCGATAAATCGCTCCAGAATCCAGCAGATGCCAGCCCAGCGTTTCTGCCATTGCCTTGCATAACGTGCCTTTGCCCGCACCGCCAGGCCCATCAATGGTGATTACCGGAACTGTTGCCGTCATCTTTTTCTCCTTTAGCAAGGCGCATAAATATATAAACGCCGCGCATTATACGCATCTCTTCGACGGAAAGTGAGCATTGGTTGTAAATTACGGATAACTGGAAATCTAATGCGGAAGAATTGTGCAATTATAGCGGGCTGATAGAGCATCAGCCCGGAAGATGAGGCAGTTTACTTTTTATCTTCAGCGATACGGTCGCGGATATGCTGCGCGCGTTCAGCTGAAGGCGGGTGTGAATCGAACAGAGATTTACTGTGGCCGGCGTCAAGGCTGGCCAGTTTGTCGAAGCTGCCCACCAGCCCCTGAGTGCTGATGTTGCGCTTTTTCAGCAGATCGTAGGAGAAATCATCAGCATCGGACTCTTGAGAGCGGGAGAAAGCGGAGTTAATCATTCCCTCTGCGATATCGCCCAGCTGAGATTTAGACAAGCTTGCAGCCGCTCCGCTGGTGGCTGAAATTGCATCACGCGCGGCAATGGTTGCATAGGCGGTTTGCATCGCTTTGCGCGAATGTCCCAGCGCTACGTGACCCAGCTCATGGCCCAGAACAGCTTCAACTTCATTATCGGTCATCATGTCCATCAGGCCGCTATAGACGCGGACGCAGCCGTTGGCCATTGCCCAGGCGTTGACGTCTGATGTCATGTAAACCTTATAGTTTACCGGCGTGCCGTTGATATTATTTCCTAACGCTTTGGCAATTTTATTCAGACGCTTAGTGTACTTACTTGAAGCGCCGGCCTTTTTATTTTCGCTATCCATTTGCTTACAGGCATCGTCGGAAAGCGCTTTGACTTCAGAGTCAGAAAGCGTTGCCGCTTTGTAGGCCGTCATCCCTGAACTTACGAGGGCGTTGGTGTCCACCCCCTGCATATTTTTACAACCTGCCAACAACGTGGCGGAAACCGCTAAAGCCAGCATTACTTTTGTATTTCTCATATCAATCATCCATTGATTAGCATATTAAATGCTTATAAATCCTGTATTTACAAGCAACCAAGGCTAGCATTTAGTTTTCCGCCCGACAAGCAGACATAAAAAAACGCCGACCCGAGGGTCGGCGTTTTCACCTTAAATTCGCGTGATTCAGGCCAGCGTACTGATTCGCGCCAGCTGTTCGAAGTAGTCCGGGAAAGTTTTTGCCGTACACTTCGGGTCAAGGATGGTGACCGGCGTATCGGAAAGCGCCACCAGCGAGAAACACATTGCCATACGATGGTCGTTATAGGTGCCGATTTCAGCGAACTGGAGCTTCGCAGGCGGAGTGATGCGGATGAAATCCTCCCCTTCTTCAACTTCAGCTCCCACTTTACGCAGCTCAGTGGCCATAGCAAACAGGCGGTCAGTCTCCTTGACGCGCCAGTTATAAATATTGCGCAGAGTCGTGGTGCCTTTGGCGAACAGGGCGGCCGTGGCGATAGTCATCGCGGCATCCGGGATATGATTCATATCCATATCGATGGCGTTCAGTTCGCCGCGCGTGCAGGCGATATAATCATCGCCCCAGGTAATGGTTGCGCCCATTTTTTCCAGCACATCGGCAAACCGAATGTCGCCCTGCACGCTATCGCGGCCAATACCGGTGACTTTTACCGTCCCGCCTTTAATGGCTCCGGCGGCGAGGAAGTAGGATGCCGAGGAGGCGTCGCCTTCAACCAGATAATCGCCCGGCGAGCGATAGTGTTGATTGCCGCGCACGATAAATCGCTGATAAGACTGATTTTCAACCTCAACGCCAAAGGTTTTCATCAGGTGCAGCGTAATATCAATATAAGGTTTGGATACCAGATCGCCTTTAATCGCAATGACGGTATCCTGAGGCG
Organism: Klebsiella sp. HMSC09D12; assembly: GCF_001808475.1. Classification (NCBI taxonomy): domain Bacteria; kingdom Pseudomonadati; phylum Pseudomonadota; class Gammaproteobacteria; order Enterobacterales; family Enterobacteriaceae; genus Klebsiella; species Klebsiella sp. HMSC09D12. The sequence continues at coordinate 59,271 of NZ_KV793484.1, forward strand.
CCAGCGGGGCGGTCATCAGGAGCGCGGTCAGAAACTGGCTGGAAACGCTGCCGTCCACTTCAACCTGTCCACCGCTGAAACCACCGCGCAGGCGCAGCGGCGGGTAATTCTCCTGCTCCAGATAATCAATCTGCGCCCCGCCCTGACGCAGCGCGTCAACCAGGTGACCAATCGGCCGCTCTTTCATTCGCGGCTCGCCGGTCAGCACAATATCGTTACTCCCCAGACATAACGCCGCCGCCAGCGGACGCATGGCCGTTCCGGCATTACCGAGGAACAGTTCTAATGCTTCAGCTGCGTGCAGTGGGCCAGCGTTACCGGTGACTTCACAGCGGGTACGGTCGGAAGACAGGGTGTAATGAACTCCCAGCGCGCTCAGGGCATTCAGCATGTGGCGTACATCGTCGCTATCCAGCAGATTGGTCAGCACCGTCGTGCCGCGGGCCAATGCCGCCAGTAGCAAAGCACGGTTAGAAACACTCTTGGACCCGGGCAGGTTAATTGTGCCATCTACGCGTGCGATGGGTTGTAACGTCAGGGATTCCATTAAACTCAACTCTCAAACAAACAGAATAATTACCCCGCAGACGAGCTGCGGGGATGCAAAGCACGACAGCGATTAGCCGTGACGGCGTTCGAAGTCCTGCATAAAGTCGGTCAGCGCCTTCACGCCCGCCAGCGGCATGGCGTTATAGATGGAAGCGCGCATGCCGCCCACTACGCGGTGGCCCTTCAGCGCATGCAGACCAGCGGCAAACGACTCTTCGAGGAACAGTTTATCAAGCGCGCTATCGGCCAACTGGAACGGCACGTTCATGCGCGAACGGTTCGCCGCAGCGACATCGTTGCGATAGAAACCACTGTTATCGATGGTGCTATACAACAGGTCGGCTTTCTGCTGGTTGATTTTATCCATAGCGGCAACGCCGCCCTGCTCTTTCAGCCACTTAAACACCAGGCCGGAGAGGTACCAGGCAAACGTCGGCGGCGTGTTAAACATAGAGTCATTGGCAGACAGGATGGAGTAATCAAGAATCGACGGGCAGGCTATGCTGGCTTTACCCAGCAGATCTTCGCGCACAATAATCAGCGTCAGACCTGCAGGACCGATGTTTTTCTGCGCGCCTGCGTAGATTACGCCATAACGGCTTACGTCAATTTCACGAGACAAAATAGTCGAGGAGAAATCCGCCGTCACGATGACATCGTCGCCAAAATCAGGCGTTTCTTCAATGGCAATACCATCGATAGTTTCGTTCGGGCAGTAGTGCAGATAGGCCGCGCCCGGAGTCAACTGCCATTCGCTCATCGGTTTAACCGCGCGCTGGCCGTCAACGGTGATTTTGGCGTCAATCACGTTCGGTTTGCAGTATTTATGCGCTTCTTTAACCGCGCTGGCTGCCCAGTAGCCGGCATCAACGTAGTCGGCAACGGTTTTATCACCCAGCAGGTTCAGCGGGATACCAGCAAACTGTCCGCGACCGCCGCCGTGACAAAATAAGACTTTGTAATTGGAAGGAATATTGAGCAGGGAGCGAAAATCCTGTTCCGCCTCTTCAGCCACCTTGATGAACTCTTTACCACGGTGGCTGATTTCCATCACCGACGTCCCCAAACCGTTCCAGTCGCAAAGCTCCTTTTGCGCCAGTTTGAGTACATCCGCCGGCAGCATTGCCGGGCCTGAACTGAAGTTATAGACCTGAGCCATTTCCCCTCACCACTTGCTATGTTATTTACCCGCGAACCGTCGCGGGCATAAGTTATTCCTGTGGCTATCGGTTTTATCATTCAGTGACACGCACCGCAATGGCTAAAACTGAGCCTGGGGGAAATGCGGACTCGGTCACACAAAAGAATCTGCCAGCTTGACGTCATAAAACCGACATAATTGCTGTCAGGTGACTCTTTTTGCCCGACTGACCTTCGACCATTCTGCATTTGCGCAGCGAGGGCATAATTGTTTATCCCCAGCTCGTAGCGTAAGGATTGCGCTACAGCGAACGCAGGCGTACTCATCATCGTGAGGGATGGTGATAAAACGATCGGTAAAACGGGAAGGCAGAATGGAAAGCCCGGCTTTAACATCTTCATCCTCATAGTAATAAAGGCTGATCTGGCCGTTGGTTTCCAGAATGGCCAGCCGTACCTGACCCAGTTGCTCAACCCCGCTGATTCTCAGTTCCATAAAAAACTCGAATTCGGTCATATTTTCCGCCTGCAGTTTCTCCCAGGCCAGTTCGCCGTTCTCCACAACAATAATCGGCTTACCTTCCAGCAAGTCCTCCAGTTTTTCGCTATGCCCCATCAGCCACATAATCAATCGATACAGCAGAGCCAGGGTAATAAATACCGCCAGTACCGGCAGCATGGGAACATCATCATAAAACGCGACGTCCCCTGCCGCCGAACCGAGGGTCAAAATGATGAGGACTTCGAAAAGAGACATCTGGCGAACGCCACGCCGCCCGGTTATCTTAAGAAAAATAAATACCAGGACGAAGGTATAGAGGCTACGCAGTGCCACCTCGGCCAGAAACTCCACGGGCACTTTATCCAGTGCCATACGATGCCAGTCAAATGTCTTCATGGTTAACGCCTGAACAGTTATTGAGTGACATAAGCATAGCCAGACGATGGAGATAGCACCTGTCATATAAAACCCGTATCATTGCGCGCTTTACGTACGATAAAAGTGACTGCCATGACTCAAACGTTTATTCCCGGCAAAGATGCCGCCCTGGAAGATTCCATCGCTCGCTTCCAGCAGAAGTTGCACGACCTCGGATTTGATATTGAAGAGGCCTCATGGCTCAACCCGGTACCGCACGTCTGGTCAGTGCATATCCGCGATAAAGAGTGCGCCCTGTGCTTCACCAACGGCAAAGGCGCCACCAAAAAAGCCGCGCTGGCCTCGGCCCTTGGAGAGTACTTTGAGCGTCTCTCGACTAACTATTTTTTTGCCGACTTCTGGCTGGGCGAGACCATCGCCAACGCGCCTTTCGTTCACTATCCGAATGAAAAATGGTTCCCTTTAACCGACGATGACGAAGTACCGGAAGGCCTGCTGGATGCCCGCCTGCGCGCGTTCTACGATCCTGACGATCAGTTAACCGCCAGCATGCTGGTCGATCTGCAGTCTGGTAATGACGATCGCGGCGTCTGCGGTTTGCCGTTCACCCGTCAGTCAGATGGCGAAACGGTCTATATTCCGATGAATATCATCGGCAACCTCTACGTTTCTAACGGAATGTCCGCGGGCAACACCCGCAACGAAGCCCGCGTTCAGGGCCTCTCGGAAGTGTTCGAACGCCATATTAAAAACCGCATTATCGCTGAAAGTATCAGCCTCCCGGAGATCCCGGCGGAGGTGATGGCGCGCTATCCGGGCGTGGTTGAATCCATCAACAAGCTGGAGGCCGAAGGTTTCCCGATTTTCGCTTATGACGGTTCGCTCGGCGGCAAATATCCGGTTATCTGCGTTGTGCTGTTTAACCCCGCAAACGGCACCTGTTTCGCCTCGTTTGGCGCGCATCCTGATTTCGGCGTGGCGCTGGAACGTACCGTTACCGAACTGCTGCAGGGCCGCAGCCTGAAAGATCTCGACGTCTTCACGCCGCCAACCTTTGATGATGAAGAAGTCGCCGAACATGCGAATCTTGAAACGCACTTTATCGATTCCAGCGGCCTGATCTCCTGGGATATGTTTAAGCAGGATGCCGACTACCCGTTCGTGGACTGGAGCTTCTCCGGCACCACGGAGGAAGAGTTCGCCACCCTGATGGCTATCTTTAAACAAGAAGATAAAGAAGTTTACATCGCCGATTACGAACACCTTAGCGTCTACGCCTGCCGGATAATTGTTCCGGGCATGTCTGATATCTATCCGGCGGAAGACCTCTGGCTGGCGAATAACAGCATGGGCGCACCTCTGCGGGAAACGATTCTTTCTCTGCCGGAAAGCGAATGGGAAAAAGAAGATTATCTGGCGCTTATCGAGCAAATGGATGATGAAGGCCTTGATGATTTCACCCGTGTGCGCGAACTGCTCGGTCTGGCGACCGGTAAAGACAACGGCTGGTATACGCTGCGCATTGGCGAGCTAAAAGCAATGCTGGCGCTGGCGGGCGGCGATCTCGAGCAGGCCTTGATCTGGACCGAGTGGACCATGGAATTTAATGCCTCAATCTTTAGCGCCGAACGCGCTAATTACTACCGCTGCCTGCAAACTCTGCTGCTGCTGAGCCAGGAAGAGGAGCGTCAGCCACTGCAGTATCTCAACGCTTTCGTACGCATGTACGGCGCCGATGCCGTTGAAGCCGCCAGCGCCGCGCTTAGCGGAGAAGCACCGTTCTATGGGCTGCAGGCAGTAGACAGCGATCTGCTCGCTTTCCCGGCTCACCAGTCGCTACTGAAAGCCTACGAAAAGCTACAGCGCGCAAAAGCTGTATTCTGGGGTAAATAAGCTCACTTTACTGCCTGAATCACCGTATGATGAGGGGGCAAATAGGCCCCCTTTTTTTATGTTTTCCACAACCCGCAACCAGGTTGTAGCCATAAAGTTAATTAGTGGTGAGAAATAATAAAATGGTGCCGCAAATATTGTTAATATTTAATAAAAATACCCCATTTTAATTAACCGAAAAACGGGGGTAAAATGAAAATAATCAACATTATTTGTAAAATTTAAAATTTATTTTTTCGTTAAAAATCAAATGATTAGATATAAAAAACATCAATTCCACACACTAAAAGGGCCTATAGTTCCGGTAGGATATGATCTACATCAAATTCCCTTCTATAATGCTTTGTTAGTATCTCACCGCCAACTTACATAAAGAGAGAGTTAGTGTGAAAGCTGACAACCCTTTTGATCTTTTACTCCCTGCTGCCATGGCGAAAGTCGCCGAAGAAGCAGGTGTCTATAAAGCGACAAAACATCCGATAAAGACGTTTTATCTGGCTATCACCGCAGGTGTCTTCATCTCTATCGCTTTTGTTTTCTATATTACCGCGACAACCGGCACGGCCGGGATGCCATTCGGGGTTGCCAAACTGATTGGAGGCATTTGCTTCTCACTGGGTTTGATTCTCTGCGTTATATGCGGTGCCGACCTGTTTACTTCAACCGTTCTTATCGTTGTGGCGAAAGCCAGCGGAAGAATAACATGGGGTCAGCTGGCTAAAAACTGGCTAAACGTCTATGTTGGTAACCTGGTTGGTTGCTTACTCTTTGTATTGCTGATGTGGCTTTCAGGCGAATATATGACTGCCAACGGTCAATGGGGACTTAACGTTCTGCAAACCGCCGACCACAAAATGCACCATACTTTTATTGAAGCTGTGTGCCTGGGTATCCTGGCAAACCTGATGGTCTGCCTTGCGGTATGGATGAGCTACTCCGGCCGTAGCCTGATGGATAAAGCCATGATTATGGTTTTACCGGTGGCAATGTTTGTTGCCAGCGGGTTTGAGCACAGTATCGCGAACATGTTTATGATCCCGCTGGGTATCGTCATTCGCGACTTTGCGAGCCCGGAATTCTGGACCGCAGTTGGTTCAACTCCGGAAAGTTTCTCTCACCTGACCGTCATGAACTTCATCACTGATAACCTGATTCCGGTAACAATCGGGAACATCATCGGCGGTGGTCTGCTGGTTGGGTTGACATACTGGGTCATTTACCTGCGTGGCGACAACCATCACTAAGGGTTGTTTCAGGCAGTAAATAAAAAATCCACTTAAGAAGGTAGGTGTTACATGTCCGAGCTTAATGAAAAGTTAGCCACAGCCTGGGAAGGTTTTGCGAAAGGTGACTGGCAGAACGAAGTCAACGTCCGCGACTTCATCCAGAAAAACTATACCCCGTACGAAGGTGACGAGTCCTTCCTGGCTGGCGCAACTGAAGCGACCACCAAGCTGTGGGACACCGTAATGGAAGGCGTTAAACAGGAAAACCGCACTCACGCGCCTGTTGATTTTGATACTTCCCTTGCGTCCACCATCACCTCTCATGACGCTGGCTACATCGAGAAAGGTCTCGAGAAAATCGTTGGTCTGCAGACTGAAGCGCCGCTGAAACGTGCGATTATCCCGTTCGGTGGTATCAAAATGGTAGAAGGCTCCTGCAAAGCGTACAATCGCGAGCTGGACCCAATGCTGAAGAAAATCTTCACTGAATACCGTAAAACCCACAACCAGGGCGTGTTTGACGTTTACACCAAAGACATCCTGAACTGCCGTAAATCTGGCGTTCTGACCGGTCTGCCGGATGCCTATGGTCGTGGTCGTATCATCGGTGACTACCGTCGCGTTGCGCTGTACGGTATCGACTTCCTGATGAAAGACAAATACGCTCAGTTCGTCTCTCTGCAAGACAAACTGGAAAGCGGTGAAGATCTGGAAGCAACCATCCGTCTGCGTGAAGAAATCTCTGAGCAGCACCGTGCGCTGGGTCAGATCAAAGAAATGGCGGCTAAATATGGCTGCGATATCTCTGGTCCTGCTACCACCGCTCAGGAAGCTATCCAGTGGACCTACTTTGGTTACCTGGCTGCCGTTAAATCTCAGAACGGCGCGGCAATGTCCTTCGGTCGTACCTCCAGCTTCCTGGACATCTTCATCGAACGTGACCTGAAAGCCGGTAAAATCACCGAGCAAGACGCTCAGGAAATGATTGACCACCTGGTCATGAAACTGCGTATGGTTCGTTTCCTGCGTACTCCAGAATATGATGAACTGTTCTCCGGTGACCCGATTTGGGCAACTGAATCCATCGGCGGTATGGGCGTTGACGGCCGTACTCTGGTAACCAAAAACAGCTTCCGTTTCCTGAACACCCTGTACACCATGGGGCCGTCTCCGGAGCCGAACATCACCATTCTGTGGTCTGAAAAACTGCCGCTGAGCTTCAAAAAATTCGCTGCAAAAGTGTCCATCGATACCTCTTCTCTGCAGTATGAGAACGATGACCTGATGCGCCCAGACTTCAACAACGATGACTACGCTATCGCTTGCTGCGTAAGCCCGATGGTTGTTGGTAAGCAAATGCAGTTCTTCGGTGCTCGCGCTAACCTCGCGAAAACCATGCTGTACGCAATCAACGGCGGCGTTGATGAAAAACTGAAAATGCAGGTTGGTCCTAAATCTGAACCGATCAAAGGCGACGTTCTGAACTTCGATGAAGTGATGGACCGCATGGATCACTTCATGGACTGGCTGGCTAAACAGTACGTCACTGCGCTGAACATCATCCACTACATGCACGACAAGTACAGCTACGAAGCCTCCCTGATGGCGCTGCACGACCGTGATGTTATCCGCACTATGGCATGTGGTATCGCAGGTCTGTCCGTTGCTGCTGACTCCCTGTCTGCAATCAAATATGCGAAAGTTAAACCGATTCGTGATGAAAACGGTCTGGCTGTCGACTTCGAAATCGAAGGCGAATACCCGCAGTTTGGTAACAACGACTCTCGCGTCGATGATATGGCCGTTGACCTGGTTGAACGTTTCATGAAGAAAATTCAGAAACTGCACACCTACCGTAACGCTATCCCGACTCAGTCCGTTCTGACCATCACCTCTAACGTTGTGTATGGTAAGAAAACTGGTAACACCCCAGACGGTCGTCGCGCTGGCGCTCCGTTCGGACCAGGTGCTAACCCGATGCACGGCCGTGACCAGAAAGGTGCAGTTGCCTCTCTGACCTCCGTTGCTAAACTGCCGTTTGCTTACGCGAAAGATGGTATCTCTTATACCTTCTCTATCGTTCCGAACGCGCTGGGTAAAGACGACGAAGTTCGTAAAACTAACCTCGCAGGCCTGATGGATGGTTACTTCCACCACGAAGCATCCATCGAAGGCGGTCAGCACCTGAACGTCAACGTCATGAACCGCGAAATGCTGCTCGACGCGATGGAAAACCCGGAAAAATATCCGCAGCTGACCATCCGCGTATCCGGTTATGCAGTACGTTTTAACTCCCTGACTAAAGAACAGCAGCAGGACGTTATTACTCGTACCTTCACTCAGACCATGTAATGGTATTGACTGAAATCGTACTGTAAAAAGCGTACAATAAAGGCTCCACGCAAGTGGGGCCTTTTTAGCAATACCTTCCTGTCCCAGTCTCTTTTGTCCGCTGTCTATACTTTATGGATAACAGCCAAAACAGACTTAACACAGCCGGTTTGAGCTGTGCATGCACAGGCCCCGGACGGGCCGAATCTGGAGATATCACCGCAATGTCAACAATTGGTCGCATTCACTCCTTTGAATCCTGTGGCACCGTCGATGGCCCGGGGATCCGCTTTATCACTTTCTTCCAGGGCTGCCTGATGCGCTGCCTCTATTGCCACAACCGCGATACCTGGGATACCCACGGCGGTAAAGAGATTACCGTTGAAGAGCTGATGAAAGAGGTGGTGACCTATCGCCACTTTATGAACGCTTCTGGCGGCGGCGTAACGGCATCCGGCGGCGAAGCCATTCTGCAGGCCGAATTTGTTCGCGACTGGTTCCGCGCCTGTAAGAAAGAAGGTATTCATACCTGTCTCGACACTAACGGCTTTGTGCGCCGTTACGATCCGGTTATCGATGAACTGCTTGAAGTGACCGATCTGGTGATGCTCGATCTCAAGCAAATGAATGATGAAATTCACCAGAACCTGGTTGGCGTCTCTAACCATCGGACGCTGGAGTTTGCCCGCTATCTGTCAAATAAAAACATCAAAGTCTGGATCCGCTACGTGGTGGTCCCTGGCTGGTCCGACGATGATGATTCCGCGCATCGCCTGGGCGAGTTTACCCGCGATATGGGCAACGTCGAGAAAATTGAACTGCTGCCGTATCATGAGCTGGGCAAACATAAATGGGTGGCCATGGGCGAAGAGTACAAGCTGGATGGCGTCCATCCGCCTAAAAAAGAGACCATGGAACGCGTGAAGGGAATTCTGGAACAGTACGGTCATAAAGTGATGTACTAAATTTCCCCACCCGGTAGCGCAAGCGCTACCGGGTTTTTGCCAAACTATGATAAGCATCAGGACATAAAGTATTCCGACAGCTTATTTGCCACGCTTTCAATAGAGAAAATGCGCTTCTGATGCGCTTTACGGTATTCCGCATAGCGTTCATCCTGCTCTTCCAGCGCGCTGAGGATCCGGTCGGCCACCATCATGGCGCCGGCAATTTCCGCAAATCCTGACTCCCCCTCCCCCTGTAAAGCCACCGCCGCCTGAAGATTCCAGTCAGATAAGCGGGCTAACGGCGCGAACGTCCCCCGCGTCAGCGACAATATTTTCACACCCTGCTGCTTTGCCAGGGACAGGGACTGCATCATATCCGCCGAGGCCTGTTCAGTATGCACGACGATAATGCCGGTTTTTTGGTTATCAGCCAGCAACGGCATCGCCGCCGGATAAGAGCGATCGACAAAGCTGGCCGCCTTACCCATATTGATTAAATTCATTTGCAGGAATAACGCGACCGGCACTGCCGTGCCCACGGCATAGATAGCAATGCTGTTCAGGGCGTTAAGCCAGTCAGCTGCGGCTTTCAGCTCCTGGTTATCCACGATAGCATTACTGTCGCGAATGCTCGCCAGCACCGGCGCAATCTCTTCGTTCTCGTTGATACCGTTGTCTTCCGAGCGCGCGGCGCCCTGCTCCATCGCCAGCGCGGTTCTGAAATCCGAGAAACCTTTAAATCCGAATGCCCGACAAAAACGGGTGATACTCCCTTCACTGGTATCAATGGAGTCGGCCAGTTCTGAAATCGTGTGACGCATCACAAAGTCAGGATTTTCCGTAATAAAACGGCCAACTTTCTCCAGTATCGGGCTTAGCCCTGAAGCTCCATTTCTTATGCTTATCAACAAGTTATTGTCTATCTGGCTCATGTTTTGCCTTATTTGCTCAAAATGCAAACACAGTCACATCTTTCGTCCTGCCGCAAAGATAATAATTATTATCTCACACAAACAAATAAAAATAATTATTTTTACAAACAGGAGAACATCGAATGAAAGGTCTCATAGTCTGTCGTACCGGTATGGGCAGCTCCTTAATGCTCAAAATAAAAGCACAAAAAATCATCGACAAACACGGCTGGAATATCGAGCTGGAACACGACGTCCTCTCAGGCTTACGCACCTGGCGAGATATTGATTTTGTCATCACTATGCGCGATCTCACCGATGAAGTCGAAGCCGCCGGATTCAGAGCTGTCGGCATCACCGACCTGATGAACAGTGAAGAGATGGAATCTGCGCTCACCGACATCGTTCAAAGCAACTAACCTCTCCCGGAGGCAATATGGATTTCCTCAGATTTATTGTATTCGACATTCTGGGCGTAACCCCACTTTTAGTTGGCTTTATTGCATTAATCGGCCTGTTAATCCAACGCAAGCCGATTGAAAAAGTGCTTTCCGGCACTTTTAAAACCATCGTCGGCTTTCTGGTATTCGCCGGCGGCGCTGGTCTGGCGGTGACTTCCCTGGGTAACTTTCAGACCTTATTCAGCGATGGTTTTGGCCTGAAGGGCGTAATGCCGCTGGCTGAAGCGCTAACCGGACTGGCGCAAACCAAATTCGCCATGTGCGTTTCGCTGATTATGGTGATTGGTTTTGCCTGGAACCTGTTCTTTGCCCGCGTAACGCCGTTTAAATACATCTTTCTTACCGGGCAACATAACCTGTATCTCTCCGCGCTGCTTACCGTGACGCTAAAGGCGCTGGGCTACAGCGACATGACAACCATTATTGTCGGCTCGGTGCTGCTGGGGCTCGCCGCCTGCCTCTATCCGGCTATTGCGCAACCGTGGATGCGAAAAATTACCGGTAACGATGAGATCGCCATGGGGCACTACGTCACGCTGGCCTATGCCGCCTCCGGCTGGATCGGTTCTAAAGTCGGCGATCCTAAACAATCTACCGAAAAGCTGAATCTCCCCGGTTGGCTGGGGATCTTCAAAGATTACATTGTTTCAGTATCGATCTCGGTGAGTATTTTCTATTACATCGCCGCGCTCGCCGCCGGCCGCTGCGGTCACCGCAGCGGCCG